>JAKITH010000025.1 GCA_021648185.1 Thiomicrorhabdus sp.
CTTACCGTGATCTACGTGACCAATAGTACCAACATTCACATGCAGCTTACCGCGTTCAAACTTTTCCTTTGCCATGATGCAATCTCCTAAGTAGCAACGACTGTCAAAGCAGCTCGGTGCAAATATTTAAAATATGGAGCTCTTAATCGGAATCGAACCGATGACCTCATCCTTACCATGGATGCGCTCTACCGACTGAGCTATAAGAGCAAATTAAAAAGGCTCTCTCTATCAATCTGAATTAACAAACCAACAAAGAAAGCCTTGAATATGGAGCGGGTAAGGAGAATCGAACTCCTCTCATCGGCTTGGAAGGCCGAGGTAATAGCCAATATACGATACCCGCAATATGGTGGAGGGTGGTGGATTCGAACCACCGAAGGCGGAGCCAGCAGATTTACAGTCTGCCCCCTTTGGCCACTCGGGAAACCCTCCAAATTGTGTGTGCGTATTCTATAGAGTTTTACAAGACTGTCAACAGTAATATTAACTTTTCTTTAAAAAACCTGATTTAGCACGGCTCCACACTAAAAAAATTTTACAGCCACAATATGCTTTTCCATTTTTTCGTATTGTAACAAGCAGTGTGAAGAACACAATAGGCATGACTTGTTTTTTTACCCCCCCCTTCTTCAAGGCTGATAAAATACATTCATTTAAACAAGCTTACCGCGAGCATTTATGCAAACCAACTGGCATCAACTCTTACAATTCGATCAACAACACATTTGGCATCCTTATGCCAAAATACCCAACCCAATTGACACTATAGGGGTTCAAAAAACAGAGGGTTCCATCATTACCTTAGCCGACAACAGAAAGCTTATTGATGCGATGTCCTCATGGTGGGCCTGTATTCATGGCTACAACCACCCTGTTATTCAAAAAGCGATGCATCAACAAATTGATACCATGCCACACATTATGTTTGGTGGATTAACACATCAACCGGCCATTGAACTTGCTCAACGATTAATCAAGCTAACGCCACAAGGACTGGAAAAAGTCTTTTTTAGCGACTCAGGGTCTATTGCAATGGAAGTTGCAATTAAAATGGCATTGCAGTATTGGATTAGTTTAAAAAAACCCGATAAAAAACATCTTATTACGGTTAAAGGTGGCTATCACGGAGATAGTTTCGCGACGATGGCCATCTGCGATCCTGATAATGGGATGCACCGTCTTTTTAATCAAACACTCACAAAAAACCACTTTGCACCTAAACCACAGTCTGGCTTTAACATCCTCTCTGACAATCAAGACATCAACGCATTTGAAGCCTTACTCTCAAAGCATCATAAAACGATTGCGGCCGCCTGTATCGAACCGATTGTTCAAGGCGCTGGGGGAATGCGATTTTATCGCCCTGACTACCTTAAAAAATTGAGCCTACTCTGCCAAAAGTACCAAGTACTTCTGATTGTGGATGAAATAGCGACTGGATTTGGAAGAACAGGCAAATTATTTGCTTGTGAATGGGCAGAAATCACCCCTGATATCCTTTGCCTAGGAAAATCCCTGACCGGTGGAAACCTAACACTTGCCGCCACGCTTACGACCAATACGATCAGCGAAGTGATTAGCCAAGGAGAGCCAGGACTGTTAATGCATGGCCCTACCTTTATGGCCAATCCATTAGCGTGTGCCACCGCCGTCGCCAGCATTGATTTACTCTTATCCAGCCCATGGCAAGAAAATATTCGACGCATTGAAACACACCTACAGAAAGCGTTGCTGCCGTTAAGCGACCTTGCAGGCATTAAAGAGATTAGAGTACTGGGTGCCATTGGAGTGATTGAACTTGAAACAGACAATCTAGGGGATAAAGTTCAGGCTTATGCAATAGAAAACGGGGTTTGGTTACGACCTTTTGGCAGGCTTGTTTATACTATGCCCGCCTTCAATATCCCACAAATCCAACTCAAAAAGCTGACTGATGGCATGATTTCAGCCGTAAAAAAGGCCTTATCTGAACACTAAAAAAATGTTTTAAGCGCGCTCAATAATCTCATAATCATGAGATAGCTCAACGGTCGCCTCTAACATTTTAGACACCGAACAATATTTTTCTGCAGAAAGATCCACTGCACGCTTCACTTTTTTATCACTCAACCCCGTACCCGTTACTTTAAAGTGCACGTGTATTTTGCGATACACCTTAGGAACCGTATCAGAGCGCTCAGCCGTAATCTCAATCTGACACCCTTCAATGTCCTGCTTACTCTTTTGCAACATCATGACCACATCAATACCCGTACAGCCACCCAAACCCATTAACACCATCTCCATCGGACGAGGACCACTATCTTCGCCTCCTACTTCTGGAGAAGCATCCATTAAAACAGAGTGCCCTCCTTCGGTTGTTGCCTCAAAGGCCATCTTTCCTTGCCATTTAACTACAGTTGTCATAAAGCCCCCTTTTCAATTGAAAATAATTCCGATAATTTTTTACCCGGTTCTTCAGCACGCATAAAGGCCTCGCCCACTAAAAAACTATTCACCGAATGCGCGCGCATTTTTTGCACGTCTTCTTTGCTCAGAATACCACTTTCAGTAATCACAATTCGATCATCCGGAATGAGACTTAACATTCTAATGGTATTGTCTAGCGACACCTCAAAACTGTGTAAATCTCGATTGTTAATACCAATCATCGGTAAAGGCAGGCGCAAAGCTCGTTCAAGCTCCTCTTCATTGTGCACCTCAATTAACACATCCATATCCAATGTCATGGCCGTTTGCGTTAACTCAGACATTTGAGCATCGCCAATAGCGGCGGCAATCAATAAAATACAGTCCGCTCCAATGGCTCGCGCTTCATACACCTGATAATCATCAACAATAAAATCTTTGCGAATGATCGGCAATTCAACGGCTTCACGAACCTGCTGCAAGTAGGCATTTGATCCTTGAAAAAAGTCCTTATCGGTTAGAACGGATAAACATGCGGCACCATTCGCTTCATAACTTTTTGCAATTTCAACGGGATCAAACGGCTCTCTTAAAACGCCCTTACTTGGCGAGGCTTTTTTAATTTCCGCAATCACTGCCGACTGACCTGCATCCAATTTTGCTTGCATTGCATCCACAAAACTTCTGGTTTCAGGCGCAAGTAACGCGCGTTTTTTCATCTCACGTAAAGAGATTTTTTCACAGCCGGCCTGAATCTCTTCTAGCTTTCGTAAAATAATTTTTTTTAATATGGTTGGTGTGCCACTCATAGATATCGTCCTTAAAAAAGATAGGAAAGGGAAGTTAAAATTTTACCCCCCCCTATGGAATATTCATGTACTGCGCTCTTCGGCAATATGCCAGAGCAAAAATAATAAGACTAAAGCGATGCCTAATAACAAAGCTTGTAAGAAGACACTCCCCCACAAAACGGCGATTGAAATACTAAAACTCAATACAATTACAACGGTTGCACGTTTTTTGGTCTGTCGCTTCATCGTACGAGTGGCTTCCCAGCGACGTAAATCATCACCAAACCAACGATTATGCAATAGGGCTTGATGAAATCGAGGGGAGCTACTGGCAAAACAGGCCGCCGCTAAAATCATAAATGGCGTTGTGGGTAAAATAGGCAGTAAAACGCCAATCAATCCCAAGCTGAAAAAAAGCCCCCCCATCATGAAAAGAAACCAACGCTTAATATGCTGTTTCATTCGCCATTATCTATCATCAAGAGACCTTTGCATGAAAAGGTCTCATCAAAAGAAAAAAGAGGGAGGGGGAATAAAATAGACTACGAAAATGACTGTGTCTTAGTGATAAATTCATTAAATTTTTTCTGCGCCAGCCCTTTCGCAATCACTGTACGCGCTAACGTAACGCCTTCAGGGTACGTGCCCGCAAGCCCTGCAACATACAGTGCCGCACCCGCATTTAAACACACAATGTCTTTTGCGGCACTGTCATTATTGGCAAACACCGAACGAATAATATTTAAACTATCCTGTGCAGAATCCACGGAAAGATCGGCTAAATTCACGTGATCCATATCTAAATCGTAAGGGTCAATTTCCCAATGGCTAATGTTGCCCCCTTTAAGCTCTGCAACCGTGGTCTTGCTTGCAATGCTAATCTCATCTAGACCATCATCGGCATGCACCACCATCACGTGCTTAGACCCTAACTGCTGTAGCACTTTCGCAAACAAGGTGGTGAGTGACTTATGATATACGCCAACCACTTGATACGGTGCTCCAGCAGGATTGGTTAAGGGGCCCAATAAATTAAAAATCGTTCGAACTCCCATCTCTTTACGCGCACCGATGACATGCTTCATTGCGCCATGATGTGCTTGAGCAAACATAAAACCAACACCTGTATCGTTAATGCATTGGGCAACCTGCTCTGGTGTTAAGGCTAAATTAACCCCCGCCACTTCCAATACATCGGCACTTCCAGACTTGCTTGAAATGGAACGGTTACCATGCTTAGCCACTACGCCGCCCGCCGCCGCGACTACAAACGCACTGGCGGTAGAAATATTAAAGGTATTTGCACCGTCTCCACCAGTGCCACACGTATCCACTAGCTTAGCCGTATCGTCCAAAACCACAGGCGTTGCCAAAGAGCGCATGACCTTAACCGCAGAAGTCACTTCTGCCAAGGTTTCACCTTTCATACGTAGCGCGGTTAAAATGGCGCCAATTTGCGCTTGAGTTGCTTGCCCAGACATGAGTTGCTGCATGACCGACACCATCTGCTCTTCGTGCAACTCTTGACGATCCAACAATTGCTCTAATGCGTGCTTAAGTTCCATACCACCTCCCGTTCATGCAAAACGCTAAGCGTGCTGCTCTAAAAAGTTTTTTAACATCGCATGTCCTTGCTCCGTCAAAATAGATTCGGGATGAAATTGCACCCCTTCAATTGGCAACGTTTTATGACGAATGCCCATAATTTCATCTAAGTTACCCTGTGCATCTTGAACCCAAGCCGTCACCTCCAAACAGGAGGGCAGTGTCTCTTGCTCAACCACCAAAGAGTGATAACGAGTGGTTTGCACTGGGTTAGGTAAACCCGCAAACATTCCAATATTATGATGGTAAACGTTTGACACTTTACCGTGCATCACCTGTTTTGCACGAACCACCTTGCCGTCAAATGCTTGAGCAATACTTTGATGCCCTAAGCAAACCCCCATAATCGGAATTTTTCCTGCAAAATAACGAATCGCATCCACTGAGATGCCCGCTTCATTCGGCGTACAAGGCCCTGGAGAGATCACTAAATATTGCGGATCAAGCTTTTCAATCTCTTCAATGGAAATATGGTCATTACGATAGACCTCTACCTCTTGTCCTAATTCACCAAAATACTGAACGAGGTTATAGGTAAAAGAGTCATAATTATCAATCATTAATAGCATTTTTACCCCCCCTTATTTATTATGCAAGTCTAACATTGGATTATCGGTTTTTAATCCGTTGGCAACAAACTGTGCGGCACTAAAGATAGCACGACCTTTACTCATCGTCTCATCCCATTCAAACTGTGGTACAGAGTCCGCAACAATACCCGCGCCCGCTTGTACAAATAAAGTTTCATCTTTAATCACGGCCGTGCGGATGGCAATGGCGGTGTCCATATTGCCATGCCAACCTAAGTACCCTACTGCACCGGCATAAATTCCACGCTTTACAGGCTCCAGCTCATCAATAATTTCCATCGCACGAATTTTAGGTGCACCAGAAACCGTACCGGCTGGAAAGGTTGCTCGTAACACATCCATTGCAGTCATGTCTGGTTTCACCTCTCCATTCACATTCGATACAATGTGCATCACATGTGAATAGCGTTCCACCACCATTTTTTCAGTTAATTCAACGCTGCCCACTTGAGCAATTCGCCCCACATCATTACGCCCTAAATCAATCAACATCAAATGCTCTGCCAACTCTTTAGGATCATTCAACAGCTCTTGTTCTAATGCCAAATCTTGATCTTGCGTTTTACCACGACGACGCGTTCCTGCAATCGGGCGAACCGTTACTTGACGCGCCTCTAGTCGTACCAATATTTCAGGCGAAGATCCCACAATTTTTACCCCCCCCATGTCCACAAAAAACATATACGGGGATGGATTTAAATACCGTAAGGCACGATACAGATCAATGGGCTTTTCTTTAAAAGGAATCGACATCTGCTGTGAAATCACCACCTGCATGGCATCGCCCGCTAAAATATACTCTTGTACTTTGGAGACCGCTTTTTTAAACGCTTCCTCGCCAAAACTGGACTGAAAATCCGCTTCTGTAATGGGCTTATGACTCGGCAGATCTTCTGGCATTGACATAGGCTGGCTTAATTTTAAAGCCAACTCGTCCAAACGAGCCAATGCAATCGCCTCTCCATCTACTTCGGTTAAATCGGCATGAACAATGACATGAACTTGGCCACTTAAATTGTCAAATACCACCAACTCTTCAGAGACCAATAATTCAATATCGGGTGCACCAACATCGTCCTGTTCAGGCACACTGTCTTTAAGGCGCTCTTCAATATAGCGAACCGTATCGTAGCCAAAATAGCCGACCAACCCGCCACTAAAAACAGGCATACCTTCTGGTTGAAATACCTTAAACGTTTGCTGGTACGCTTCAATCCAAGCCAGCGGATCATCCGCCACCTGATGTTGCACCACCACGCCATTTGTAATTTCTTTAATATGATGTCCATTAATCAATAAACGCGTTTGGCAGGGAAGCCCGATAATAGAATATCGGCCCCATTTTTCGCCACCTTGAACGGACTCAAATAGATAAGAATACGGCCCGTTAGCCAATTTATGATAGACACTTAACGGCGTATCATAATCCGATAACACGGTACGCATCACGGGGATACGATTAAAACCTTGTTTTGCCAAATCCGTAAAATTTAGACGATTCACTTTACATCTGCCTTAGTGGATGACTGCTTCTCTAGTTTCTTAAATAAAATAGCCCGATAAACCCCTGAAGCAATACAGAGAAAAGGCCTAAAGATAACGAGCAACAGTGCGCTTAAAAACTTCATATTAATTTTACTACCGAACTTCTAGGTAGTTGGGTAACTCTAGAAAAGAGTCCATCACCACGTCTGGCTGATAATCACGAATATCTTCACCGTGATTATAGCCATAGGTTAGGCAAAAAATAGGAAAACCTGCCGCGCGAGCTGCTTTCACATCCGAGCGAGAGTCACCCATCATCAGTGCATTTTCAGGCGAAACCTTCATTAACTTAGCCGCATGCAACAATGGCATGGGATGCGGTTTTTTTTCAGAACAGGTATCTCCACTGACCACCACTTCAAAGGCCTCAAACAATCCTTTATTTTTGAGCAATGGGAGAGTGAATGCTTCAGCCTTATTTGTGACACATCCTAGACGATAACCATTCTCTTTTAGCCAAGACAGTCCTTCTACTACGCCATCATATACTTGTGAGCGTTGCGAGTTATTCTCTTGATATAATGCTAAAAAAATAGGATAGGCTTGATCCATCAACTCTTGATTGGGCATACCCTCCACAGAGCCTGCCAACGCACGCTCAACTAAACGCTGAACACCGTTACCAACCCAGTCACGCACGGCATCTTGACCGCGTTTTGGCAACCCCAATTGAATCATCATTTCATCAACGCAATACGCCAAGTCTGGCACACTGTCGATTAACGTACCATCTAAATCAATCAGTACAAAATCTGGTTTTATTTTCTGCATCATTTCTCTTAACGCTCTCAACGAATCAAAAACGCCAGCGTCTTAAAAATAAGACACTGGCGTTTTATTTTAAATAACTATTTTACGCAAAACCGTTACGCACTCGCAAGCGCATCTCTCATTTGCTTAATAATGCTGTCATAACGGTTTGCATCCGCCGCATTCGCTTTGCCAAACACGCCAGAACCCGAAACAAAGGTATCACACCCGGCCGCGGCTACTTCAGCAATATTTTCCGCTTTAACACCACCGTCAATTTCTAAACGAATATCACGACCAGACGCATCAATTAACTGACGTGCCTGACGTAATTTTTCTAATGACTGATCAATAAAGGCTTGCCCACCAAACCCTGGATTAACAGACATAATCAAAATCATATCAATTTTATCCATCACGTGTTCAAGGTAGCTTAAAGAGGTGGCTGGGTTAAAAACAAGACCTGCTTTTAGACCTGCGTTCTTAATCAAACCTAAAGAACCATCAATATGCTCTGATGCTTCTGGGTGAAACGTAATAATATCTGCACCTGCAGAAGCAAAGTCTCCAATAATACGGTCAACAGGCTTAACCATTAAATGAACATCAATGGGGGCATCCACCCCTTCTCTGACCATAAAGTTTTTCAGTGATTCACACACCAAAGGACCAATGGTTAAGTTTGGAACATAGTGATTATCCATTACATCAAAATGCACAACATCCGCTCCCGATGCAATTACATCCTTAACGTCTTTTCCTAATTGAGAAAAATCTGCTGACAGTATTGAAGGAGCAATCCAGTTATCTTGTTTAGCCATGTTGAAACACCTTAAGTTAATAAACAATGAAATAATTCGTGCATTTTACCAGCATCCTATAAAATGAGCAAAAAAAGGCTCTTTCCAACAAACTCTGTTTATAAAAACACGCTTTCTTACTTAGTACATCAAAATCAAATCATTAAACACTGGATTTTTACGCTAAAAAAATATACTTTAAACTCTTTCTAATTGCGTTTACTGAGGAATCCTCATGAGTACAGAAGTATCTGCCGAGAAAAACCCCAAAGAACCCTCTGTTCCAAGTTTAAAATTTAACTCCCCAGCAGAAAAAATTCTACAAAAAAGCATTCATTTTGTTGAGTTTCTAGGTTTAATCGTCATTGCGATTGCTACCACAGTAGCGGGTGCCCATGCCGTTATTATTATGTTTGAAAATAGTACCGTCACACTCGGCGATTTACTCCTGCTTTTTCTATATCTTGAAGTGCTCGCAATGGTGGCCATTTACCTTGAATCAGGAAAGCT
Source organism: Thiomicrorhabdus sp. (assembly GCA_021648185.1). The sequence continues at coordinate 9,004 of JAKITH010000025.1, forward strand.
ACCGATTCGACTGCCACTCTATATTGCCATTATCGCACTGGCACGTTACCTTATTTTAGACATGAAAGAACTTAATGAGTGGGAAATCATGGCCGTTGCCGTTACCATCATTTTGATTGCTATTTCCACATTAATTTTACGTTACGGTAGCTTAAAATACCCATATAAACAACGTCGAAACTTTACAGAATCCAAATAACTAGGACTTTTTATGCAGCCTCTTTATGAATCTCACCTAACCAGCCTTCCTTTAATTAATAAAGGGAAAGTACGGGATATTTACGACATTGACGATCAACATTTGTTAATTGTCACCACCGATCGAATCTCTGCATTTGATGCCATTCTACCCACTCCCATTCCTGGTAAAGGACGTATTCTTACCGAAATGCCTCAGTTTTGGATGCATAAAATGGAAGAGATTGTCCCCAATCAGCTGGCACCAGATATGTGCTTATCAGACTATCTAACACCTGAAGAGCTTCAAGAGCTTGATGGGCGAGGGATGATTGTTCGTAAACTAAAGCCATTACCCGTAGAAGCCATTGTAAGAGGGTATCTTGTTGGCTCAGGCTGGAAGGAGTACCAAAAAACACAAAGTGTGTGTGGCATAGCACTCCCAAAAAACTTAAAGCTTGCTGAAAAACTTCCTCAACCGCTGTTCACACCCTCTACAAAAGCGGCACAAGGTGATCACGATGAGAACATTAGCTTTGATCAACTGATTGATATCATGGGAAAAGAGCGCTCTGAAAAAGTACGTGAAATCAGTCTCGCACTGTATCAATATGCGGCTGAATTTGCACTGCAACGAGGCATTATTATTGCAGATACCAAATTTGAGTTTGGTGAAGATGACACTGGAACCATCTACCTAATTGATGAAGCCTTAACACCAGACAGTTCTCGTTTTTGGCCCTCATCAAGCTATCGGGTTGGAAAAAACCCTCCCAGCTTCGATAAACAATACATTCGTGACTATCTTGAAAGTTTAGAATGGGATAAAACACCAGAAACTGCTCCTGAATTACCCCAAGAGGTCGTTAATAAAACCTTTGATAAATACCAAGAAGCACAAGCTCGTTTAACCGAAAACCTATGAGCAACCTCACCGACCCCTCTTCAAAACAAGGTGCCTTTATTACAGGCACGGACACCGACGTAGGAAAAACCTACGTCGCCTGTTGCATCGCTAAAACACTCATTAAACAAGGACTCTCCGTAACACCAAGAAAACCCATTGCCTCAGGGTGCATTCGCCAACCAAATGGAACACTGCTCGCAGAAGATGCTCTGCATCTACAGCAAGCCTGCCAATCCACTGACTCACTCCAAACGATATGCCCTTATCAATTTGAGCCGCCTATCTCTCCTCAACGCGCGATTCAGGAAGCAAACTTAACCATAACCATACAAAACTTGGTGCACGCTTGCCAAAACAAAAAAACTTCCTATACCATGGTTGAAGGAGCAGGCGGATTTTACTCCCCGCTTGCCTTAGACGGGCTTAATAAAGACCTAGCCATACAACTCAACTTCCCAGTTATCTTAGTCGTTGCCAATCGCATTGGTTGCATTAATCAAGCACTACTCAGCATCGAAGCCATTCAAAGCTCAGGACTCACGCTGCACTCCATTATCGTCAATCAAACCACTCATGATGGCTTTAATTATGCTCAAGAGCTAAACCACTACACCCACCATACTATTTTTAATGTTAAATTTTCCAGCAACCAGCAACCACAAATTATTAAACACTGGAAAGCTTAATAACCCGATCCCTTAACAAACAGCTCATCCTATTCAACAAGTCAAAAACAGCGCAAGAATTTAGGGCAAAAAAAAGCCCGCGGCAGCAGAGCTACAACGGGCTTTTCAGAATATAAGCTTGGCAATGACCTACTCTCACATGGGACCTCCCACACTACCATCGGCGCTAAGACGTTTCACTACTGAGTTCGGAATGGGATCAGGTGGTTCCATCTCGCTATTGTCACCAAGCAATT
>JAKITH010000026.1 GCA_021648185.1 Thiomicrorhabdus sp.
AAAAAGTCAGAGGTAGCCAAATCATGGTCAAACCCTTCTGCCTTATTAACCACCACTTGAATCGGTTTATCGAATAGGCGAAGGTAATTCGCAATTTGCTCATCCGCAGGCACTAAGCCTTGACGACCGTCTACCAAAAATATGATCGCATCGGCTTCTTCTAACGCGGACTTTACTTGCCCCGCCATTAAAGGATCTACGCCTTGATCTTCGCCACTTAATCCACCCGTATCGACAACAATATAAGGCGAATTTCCTAGTCGTCCTGTCCCATACTGGCGATCACGCGTTAAGCCAGGAAAATCGGCCACAATCGCATCACGCGATCGAGTTAAACGATTAAATAAAGTAGATTTTCCAACATTTGGTCGCCCTACTAAGGCGATAACGGGTTTACTCACAATAAAGGGTACCTATGAAATAATTAATGTAACGATTAAGCTTTCCTATGAATCGTTACTGATTGACGTTCAAAAAAAGAAGTCAAAAAAACCACCTTCTGAAGAAGGAGGATGCATTTTTTTAAAAAGCGCTAAATTAGAAGGTTCAACATCGTACTGGGTAATGAGCCCTTCTGCATCTAGCAGTGTCAGGCGTTTATTATCCACCTTAATACGTAAAATACGATTGCCATCCCCGTATTCATTGCTGTGTTTCAGCCGTGCATATTCCGTTCCTTGCACGCGGTTAAGCCAGTGTAAATATCCCCAGCCATCAGAGACCAATAAATCTCCCTGATAAAAACTTAAATCGCCCACAAAACGCCCTTTAAACGCACTTTGTGTCCACTGCATTGCGCCGCTAAACAGGTCAAACGCATACAAAACATCGGTGTCATCCACCACATAAATTCGATCGCTATCGACCACAAAGTCACGGTAACCAGAGAGTGGCTTTTCAAAGAAAAACTGTCCGTTAGAAGGATTAATCGCGACAAGCTTACCATGGTAACCCAATGCAATTAAACGTCCCTCTTTCATCACTAAACTGGCTTGAACATCCACAATGCGTTCCAGATCCGTGCGTCCTTTAGGCGTCGCAATACGTCTCTCCCATAACAACGTGCCTGAAGAGGCGGAAAGCGCCTGAATCATGCCGCTCTCCCAAGCCACATACAATGCATTTTCATAATACAAAACCGCTGGAGACCCTCTTAAAGAGAGACTGGGCATTTCATGCTCAACAATCCAAATAATGTCACCCGTTACAGCATTTACCGCATACAATTTTCCATCCACTGTGCGCGTAAAAATGGTTTGCTGAGCGATCACTGGATAGCTCATCACCTCACTGGATAATTGAGTCTGCCACTTAATCTGAGAATGCTCTGCGGATAAAGAGGTCAATAACCCTTTTGCCGTACCAATAATGAGTTGATCACCAAATCTTGCCGGGCCCGAGACAATTTCTGAGGCAAACTTAGCCTGCCAAAGCACTTGATCTGTCCAGCGCGTTTTTGGCGCTTTGGTTAACGCAACTAAATACCCCGTTGCGGTTGCCGTGTATAAACTTGAATCGCTCTCAGCAAAAAATAACCCTTCCGAATCTCGGTTGGGCATAATCTCTGTCTTAACCTGCCAATTTTTCTTTAGTGTATAAATAGGGTCAAGTGGAGAAAGTGCTGTTGGCTCTTTAACCGATGGCGTGCTAGAACATCCCCCTAGTAATAGGGCTGAACATAATCCAATTAAAGCAACTCGTATTTTCATTATGTTAAACAATCCTACGGTGCCAAATCATCTAATTGAATTTGTGCTAAACCTAGCAAATTAGTTTCTGTTTTTTCATTTTCAACCACACGTTTAAACGCAAGTTGTGCCGCTTCTGTATCTGATTTTGCAATGGCCATCAAGCCAGAAACATAATCTAGAACTGATTTTTCAGCCCCTTTTAAATTCGCCTTGGTCAAAAAATCCAAATGCGCTTGTGCGGCATCAAAACTTTGTAAATCAATTTGAATTCGAGCCAAACTAATGTAAGCCGTATTTCTTAACTGCGCATCGTTGGCATTCTCAGTAATCCAAGTATATTGCGTTAATGCTTCTTGTGTTTCGCCTTTGTCCAAGCTATATTTTGCAGACATCATCGCAGCACCTACCGCATAAGGACTATCAGGCTGTTCTTGCATCAGCTTTAACGCTTCACGAGAAACCTCTCCAAAAGTACCTCGTTGCATATTGGCTTGCAACGCTTCAAATAAACTCGACGCATTGGCCGCTTCAACATACTGAGTATTGGTCCAATAGCGCCAACCGGATATCGCGATCACAACCACTAATATGGCCGTTAACAGCTGCGTACCATTTTTTTTCCACCAGCTTTTAATGGCTTCAACTTGCTCATCTTCTGTTTCGTAACGACTCATAACTCTAAAACCCTTCTCAATTAATAATTTATAAAACGGGCATTAACTGCGCCAAATGTGCGGCTAAGTTGTCCCAACTGACCATGCTTTGTTCTGCTTTTTCTCGTAATGGTTTAATTGCCACTACCTGATCACTCACTTCTTGGTCGCCAAGCACTAATGCATAACGCGCACCCGAACGATCGGCCTTTTTAAACTGGCTTTTAAAGCTTCCTCCCCCGCAGTTCATCTGAACATTAATGTGTGGCAACGCTTCTCGAACCATTTCAGCAATGACAAAACCAGGGCGTTTCACGTTCTCACCCACCAACACCACATACACATCTGGCTGAGCAAGAACGGGCACCTTATTGTGATCCATTAACAAAGCGGTTAATCGTTCAATGCCCATTGCAAAACCAACGGCAGGCGTTGCTTTACCGCCGATCTGCTCCACTAAACCATCGTAACGGCCACCCGCACAAACGGTTCCTTGCGCACCCAATTCAGTGGTAACCCACTCAAACACGGTGCGATTATAATAATCCAATCCACGCACTAAGTTAGGATTAATAACATACTCAATGCCTAAATCATCCAAGTGTGACGTTAACTGTTCAAAATGTTCAGTCGACTCCGCATCCAAATGATCCATTAATTTAGGCGCACCCTCAACCAGTGCTTTCATCTCTGGATTTTTGGTGTCTAAAATCCTAAGCGGATTTGTCTCCAATCGTCGCAAACTGTCTTCATCTAACTGATCTTTGTAATCGGTTAAATAGGCCACCAACGTTTCACGATATGCCACGCGATCTGCTTGACTTCCCAAGGAGTTAATTTGTAATTCAAGATTTTCTAATCCGAGCTTTTCCCATAAGCGAGCGGTTAATACAATCAACTCCGCATCCACATCAGGCGTGGCTAAGCCAAACACCTCCACTCCCACTTGATGAAACTGGCGATAACGCCCCTTTTGAGGACGTTCATAGCGAAACATGGGACCTGTATAAAATAGTTTTTGAATTTGATTGTAAGCCAACCCATGTTGAACCACGGCACGAACACATCCTGCGGTACCTTCTGGGCGTAAACTTAAACTTTCATTATTACGATCTGAAAAGGTGTACATTTCCTTCTCAACAATATCCGTTACCTCTCCAATCGAACGAGAAAACAACTCTGTTTTTTCCACGATCGGTAAGCGAATCGAGCGGTAACCATACTGTTTAAACGTGGCTTCAGCCGTTTGAACTAGATAATCAAAGGCATCCGCCCCTTCTCCATGAATGTCATTCATCCCTCTAACGGCTGAGATTTTTTGTACCATAATACTCTTTACTCTTTTTTATTTTGTTTTTCTTAAATGGTTTTTAAGAAAGTAAGCTTGGAAAGTTTGGCAAAACTAATAACACCAACACCCCTAATAAAGCCAATCCTAACAACCACTTTACAATACTACGACCTAATAGTGGCTTTTGGGTTGTACAGCCGTATTTTTTAACCGCGTGCAGATCACTGTAACCATAATCAAAACCCAAAAAATAACGATCAATAACCGCTGGATCTATCTGCAAAAAATTGGCATAATTTCGAACATAGCCTCGTTCAAATGTAGTTAATTTTTCAGGGTCTAACGTATCATTTTCAAGCTTTTCAAGCTGGGCAGGGGCTAAATTCAACTGGCTGGCTATTTGCTCTAACGATAAACTTTGCGCTTCACGAGAGGTTAAGAGCAGTCTATTCAATGGAATGGTATTTTCTGAAACATCTTCTGCCATCATATATCCCTTCAGCTATACATCAAATTCCACACGGTGTAACGTTCGTTTGGTTCGATCAGATACTTTTCCTGCCAATTGACCACATGCTGCATCAATGTCTTCACCACGTGTTTTACGCACCGTGACATTAAGCCTGCCCTCCTCCAATATCGCTCGAAAACGGTGAATGGCATTGTTAGAAGAACGTTTATAGTCCGTATTTGGAAAAGGATTAAATGGAATCAAGTTCACTTTACACGCCAAATCACCCAATAAACGAACCAGCTCATGCGCATGCTCTACTCGATCATTCACTTGATCCAACATCACGTATTCGATGGTTACATGTTTTTTACTGTGCCCACCTTCAATATAACGATACAAGCTCGGTATCAAAACTTCCAGTGGATATTTTTTATTCAGAGGAACCAACTCATCTCGTAACGCATTATTGGGCGCATGGAGCGAAATCGCTAAGCTCACATCCACTTCGGCCTTAATTTTATCAATCGCTGGCACTACGCCTGCGGTGCTGATCGTCACTCTACGCTTTGACAAACCGTAGGCAAAATCATCCATTAAAATGCGTGCTACGGGAAACGTATGTTTTACATTCAACAGTGGCTCTCCCATTCCCATAAACACGACATTGGAAATGCGGCGTTCCTCTTTGGGTTTACAACCTAACGCCTTATTGGCCACCCACATTTGGGCGGTAATTTCCCAGTTCTCCAGGTTTCGATTAAAGCCTTGTTGCCCTGTTGAACAAAAGCTACACTCTAGCGCACATCCAACCTGAGATGAAATACACAAAGTTCCACGGTTTTTTTCTGGAATAAAAACCGCTTCCACCGCGTTATGATTATCCACCTCCAACAACCACTTAATAGTGCCATCTTCCGAAAACTGCTCTGCCAAAATCTTAGGGGTACGAATCCATGCAAGACGCTTCAATTTGTCTCGCAACGCCTTACTTAAATTGCTCATCTCGTCAAAATCACTCACCCCCATTTGATGAATCCACTTCATCACTTGGGTGGCACGAAAAGGTTTTTCACCAATTTCAACAAAATAGGCGGCCATCATCTCACGATCCATACCCAGCAAATCTGTTTTAATCTCGGATATTTCTGTGGGCAAAGATTCTAATGTGCCCTGAACGGGGATCTCATTCAATGCCATTAAGCGCGATCACACAGTTCTGAGGCATCAAAGAAATACGCTATTTCACGTTCAGCACTCTCTTCAGAATCAGAACCGTGTACCGAGTTTTCTCGCACGGAAATCGCAAAATCTGCACGAATGGTATTTTGGGCGGCTTTTTCAGGATCCGTCACCCCCATAAGTTCACGATTTTTAGCAATGGCATTGTCGCCCTCTAACACTTGTACCATAATAGGAGCTGAAACCATATAGTTTACTAACGGCTCATAAAACTCTCGCCCTTTGTGCTCGGCATAAAACCCCTCTGCTTTTTCACGGGTTAAGCGCACCATTTTCGCTGCCACAATACGCAAACCATTCTCTTCAAAACGTTGATAAATTTTTCCAATTAAGTTTCTAGTAACGGCATCTGGTTTAATGATTGAAAACGTTCTTTGCATCGTTCCATTCTCTTTAATATTTAATCCGCTCATTTTATACCCAAACCACTTGGAAATGCAGCTTTTTGATTCCGTCTGAAGCCACAATACTGCGTTACAGTTATTGCAAATGGCTAGCCATTCCCTGCAAACTGCGCCTTGCCTTGTAATTTCAGCCAAATTCAAAAATTCCGCATTTCCAAGTAACTTGGGTATAACAACTATTCATCCCGCCTGCACAAAAACAAAAAAACCCGACACTCTGCCGGGTTCTTAAATGAAAATATTCATATTTAATTTTAAACGGTAAATGACTCGCCACAGCCACAACTGTCTTTTACTTGAGGGTTATTAAAAGAGAATCCTTCATTAAGCAAACTCTCTTGAACATAATCAATTTCCATGCCGTCTATTTTTTCTAAACTGCTTGAATCAACCATGACCTGAACACCAAAACTTTCAAAAACCGAATCACCTTCTTGAACTTCGTCTGCATAATCTACAACATAAGAAAACCCAGCGCATCCACTTACCTTAGTAGACACTCGAAGACCAATACCATGCCCACGTTTTTCCAACATTTTTTTCACTCGATCAGATGCGGCTTGCGTTAAGGTTACTGCCATAATACTTCCTACTTAAAGCCCTGTAAAAAAGGCTTGTTTTTATTTTAAACTCATTAACTTTAGGCTCAACGATTAAAAGGCCTAACTAAATAAAACTTCTTTTGTGGCACGGGCTTTTTTATCAACAATGCTTTGCAGACTAATTCCCTGCAAAAAAGATTCTATCATACCACTTAAATCCGTCCAAAGCTCATGGGACAAACACTCCCCTCCGCCGCCGCAATCGCCACGTCCAGCACACTTTCTAGCATCCACCGACTCGTCTACGGCTTTAATCACGTCACCTACCGAGATCTCTTCCGCCGAACGACTCAAACGATAACCGCCACCAGGCCCTCTGGCACTGGACACCAAGCCCGCTTTTTTTAGTTTCGAAAACAGCTGCTCTAAGTAAGAGAGCGAAATCCCTTGACGAGCAGAGATCAAAGAGAGTGTAATTGACCCCTTCTCTTGATTTAAGGCAATATCAATCATTGCCGTCACTGCATAACGCCCTTTTGATGTTAATTTCATGAGAATATTGGCCAATCTTTTAATTTCGATGGCACGGATTCTATAATAACCTACCATTTAACTCAAGAATTATTCTAACTATCCACACTAGCTCAAGTGTTTTTTTTCGGTTCTTCTTGTACAGACGCTTCATACTCCTTTTTTAAATGCGCCGCCTGAACAGGATCATTGGGCTCTAACACCGCATCGCCCAACTCTGGCAGCTTAGTTTCAATCAAGGCCCCTCCCAATTTTTCAAGCTCACGTGCCATCGCCTCCATTTTCTCGTCCTGCACCTGAACATGATCCAACAAGCTGTAAATGGCTTTTTCAATCGGATCCGCCATCTCCTCTCCTACGCCGTAAGCATCAAACCCAATTTTTTCAGCGATTTTAGCGCGACGTATTTCTAAATCTTTGTTTTTTTGATCCACCTCACGCCCAGGAATCCCGACAACCGTTTTCCCTTCCGACACTGATTTAACCACCACTGCATTTGAGCCTATACGTGCATTATTGCCAATTTCAATAGGCCCCAATACTTTTGCACCAGCCCCCACTACGACGCCATTACCCAAAGTAGGATGGCGTTTGCCTTTCTGCCAGGAGGTTCCCCCTAAGGTAACACCGTGATACAGCGTACAATCATCACCAATCTCTGCGGTTTCACCAATGACCACCCCCATTCCATGATCAATAAAAAAACGTTCGCCAATTTTTGCCGCAGGATGAATTTCAATCCCTGTTAACCAGCGCGCAATGGTCGAAACAAAACGCGCCAGCCATTTCAACCCAAGATTCCAGAGCCAGTGTGCCAACCGGTACCATAAAATAGCATGCAATCCCGGGTAAGTGGTCAACACTTCAAACGTATTACGCGCCGCAGGATCACGATCAAATACACTGCGAATATCCGATTTTAATCGTTTAAACATCTTTCTCTTTTCCTGAACTCAACGCCTTTCGTTGAGCCGCCGACAAAATACCTCTTAAGATATCAATTTCCTTCACATCCAACTGCGCACGATTGTATAAACGACGCATACGACGCATAAAACGTGCATTTTTATCGGGATCTAAAAAGTCAATATCCTGCAATGCCTGAAATAAGTGCTCATAAAACCCTTCGAGTTGTTCAGTATTCGCCAACTTAGCACGATCATTTTTCGCGTGTACCGATCGTACATTAGAGGCCATCAAGCACTCATACGCAAAGACCTGAACCGCTGCGCTAATATTTAAAGAACAATAGGTCGGATTAGATGGAATATGACTTAAATAGTGACATTTATCCATTTCCAAATTACTCAAACCCGAATCTTCACGGCCAAATACCAGCGCTACATCGCCTTCGTCCACGGTATCCAGTGCTAACTTTGCCGTTTCGCGCACATCCAATTGCGGCCAAGAAACCTTTCTTAAGCGTGCACTGGCACCAAACACCAATTTAGTGCCTACCAGTGCTTCATCCAAGGAACTTACCACTCTTGCCTGATCCAAGACATCACACGCACTGGATGCTCTTGCAGACGCCACCTGACTTGGAAATTCTTTAGGGTTCACTAACACCAATTGGCTTAGCCCCATATTTTTCATCGCTCGCGCAATGGCACCAATATTGCCCGGATGAGAGGTCTCAACCAACACCACGCGAACATTCGCCAATCCAGAATTCAAACTGTAATCTTCAATCATGCTCTCTTTCCGTTATAATCTTACAAATCTTCAAAAACTCAAAAAACTCAAGGAACGCATTCATGCACCCACTTATTAACATCGCCACCATGGCCGCCCGTGCCGCAGGCGGTAACATTATGCATCACTACGCACGAATCGACCAACTAAACATTGAGCAAAAAGGCAAAAACGATTATGTAAGCGAAGTCGATAAAGAAGCCGAAAACACCATCATCAAAACCATAAAAAAATACTACCCAGAACATGCCATTCTAGCAGAAGAGAGCGGCCTACAAAAAGCCAAAAAAACCAAATACGGTTTATCCGACATAGAGTGGATTATAGACCCGCTGGATGGCACCACCAACTTCTTACACCAATTTCCTCAGTTTTGTGTTTCGATTGCCATCAAAGAGAAGGGGAAGCTGACTCACGCGGTCATCTTTGATCCCGTGCGCGATGAAATGTTTACTGCCAGTCGTGGCCGTGGCGCGTTTTTAAACAACCAACGTATGCGTATTAGCCAACAAAAAACGCTCGACAACGCCCTATTGGCAACGGGATTTCCTTACCATGACTTCAGTTATTTAGACAGCTACATGGCCAGCTTAAAATCCTTCATGACCTCTACCGCGGGGGTTCGACGTGCCGGTTCTGCTGCACTTGATTTGGCTTACGTAGCTTGTGGGCGAGTGGATGGATACTGGGAGTTCAACCTAAAACCATGGGACATCGCTGCTGGCGCACTGCTCGTTCAAGAAGCAGGCGGGCTGACCACCGACTTTAAGGGGGGAGAAAATTATCTTACCAGTGGCAATATTCTTGCCGCTAATCCAAAGCTCTATAAAGAGATGGCACAGACACTGGCAAAAACCATTCCAACAGAGTTGCGTACTTAAGAAAGCTCTGATTAAGCCCCTTAAAGCTTTGATGTGATGATAAGAGCGGTGAAAAACCGCTTTTATGTTTATTTAAAAAAAGTATTTGGCTTCAACAAACAGCTTATCATTGTTTCTCATGGTATTCAGCATCGGATTTTCACCGCCAAAATAATCAATAACACCTCCCGTCACATTGACCGCTTGCGTCAACTCATACTCTAACCAAACACGGTGAAAACCGCCTTTTTCAAAAGCATTACCAAAGTACTGTCCTAAATAGCCCAGTGTTGCACGGTCGTGGTTAAAGTTATACAACACTCTTAAGGCCGTTTGCAACTCATGCTCATCCACAAAATCGGGAAGCCTTTTCATCTCAGGCTGATAATCCACAAGATAACGATCTGCAATCTCTAAAGAGAGCGTGGTATCACGAAAGCCTTTGTATTCAAATCCAAGCAATAAATCAATACGCTCTTTATTCTCTGGTACAGTATTGTATTGCAACTCACTTAACAACGCGATTTCGGCTTTTAACAGCCAAGAATCGACCATAATATTGGTGGATGCTCCGATCATATTAAACAAACCATAAACTCGTTCAGTGGTGTTATTGGTAAAGTGCCAACGACTGTCTTTAAACCGCCCGGCATAGAGCGAAAGATCCCATCCAGAAAACCGTCCCTCTGCGGCAAAGGAGAACGTGGTTTCATCTAACTGCATCGAACGAGGAGCAATGTCTGGAAATTGAAATCCGGGAGGAATTGGCAACACCGAAGAAGGGAAATATTCACTGTTAATTGCCGCTTCTTTAGGGTTCCGTTGTTCATGCTGAGCCAACACTGAAAACTGCCACGCTTGATGATAGTAATCTAAACGCGTCATCAGTACAGGCAAACGCAAATCTTCAATGTCCACCAGTCCAAGTTCGCGATTATCTAACGGGTTGATGACATCTGTTACCCGAATGGAATCGGATTTACCCCAAACGGTAATTTGGCGCCCTATTTTTAGATCTAGATTATCACTAAGAGACCCATGCAGATAACCCTCTCCAATTTCCAGTTCCGACTCATACGTTTTTAAGGTGTCATCCGAATAACGATTACGCCCTTTTATATTATAAATAGAGTCCAAAAAGCCTTTTAACTCGACTTTTGCCTGCCAACTTGAGGAAATTTTATAATCAAACTCTAACAACCCAGCTAACTGTAATTTTGTGAGCCCTTGATAATCACTCTCACCGAT
>JAKITH010000027.1 GCA_021648185.1 Thiomicrorhabdus sp.
GCAAAAATGTTACCCCATCCATCAAGGCTGTGGCGGTGATAAAACTGATGCGCCATGTGGTTGCGGCGCGTTCGACAAAAGCCTTTAATAGCGATGTTCGCCCCACCGCCGGCTCACCCAGCAGCAACAACACTTCGCTGTAAGGGGTAAGATGCAATAGTTTATTGAGATTGAGCTTGCGCGATTCTTCAATGTAGAGGCTCTTTGGCCGACTATCCTCGGACAACGCCATAGAGGCATCCTCCACGCCAAACAGACCGGAAAAACGTTCGCTTAATTTTGGTGTACTTTGTCTATCTTCAGCCATAGCAAGAGATTGGTTTCAATCTAGCCATTGTGGCAAAATCAAGCCTAAAACAAAAGCGTTTAATCAAGCCCCGGTATACGCTGTCCTTCCATAAAAACCACTTGGTAGCCTCGTTTACTCTGCGCATCGCGGCTTTTTATCAACGCACTTTCAGCGCTCTCATAGTCAGGAAAATGATCGCGTTTCAACCGACCACTACTGCCCTGGAACCCCGACTCTTTCACCAAACTCCAGCCGTCAATCAAGTCGGTATGAAGAAACAGATGATAAAACCGCAATGGCTGACCTTCTGATGCTGGCAACTGCATATAAATTCGCATTTAAAGGGACCCTCTTGCAAAATATTCGCTAGTGAGCGGATGAATTTCTCGGTTCGCACTCAACGGGAGGCGAATGTTTCTTAATTTGTATAACCTTAACCCAAGGGATGAAAGCCATATTAACGCTATCTCTGGAGATTTAACTAGGCCTTAACAATAGGCCCAGGACGACAACTACCTTGAAGGGCCACAAGTGCGGGGGTTGTTGATATAAAAACCTTATTAATCTCTTCAATTTTAGATGGTATATTCAAGGAAACACTTTCTATGAGTTGCTGCTCAAGCTCTTTTGCTAGAGATGCTATTTTTATGGCACCTACGCTTTCAGAACTTGATTTCAGGCTGTGAGCTAAACGCTGAATTTCAGAATACTGGCCAGACTGATAAGCGAGCATCATTTCATTCATTATATGGGCAGTGCTTTTTATATATATGTCGACAACACTGAAAAAATCATCTTCTAATAATTTTTTTAACTCATTAATAGTGGCCTGATTCAGATAGGGTGATTCGCTAGCAGAATGATTCATTATGCTTGATTTCGGCAACCACTTCTTCAAAATAGAAATAAAATCTGGAATGGTAAAAGGCTTGCAAAGTAAGTCATCCATTCCAGAATCTATGCAACGAATATCATCATTGATCGCTGCGCTTGCAGTGAGTGCAATGATAGGTATGTGGGCAGATGTTTCCATCTGCCTGATTTTTTGAGTGGCAGCATAACCATCCATGATCGGCATTTGACAGTCCATTAGAATTAAATCAAAATTATTTCTTTTCCATAGAGCCACTGCTTCTTCTCCATGGTTGGCAATTTCAAAATCCAAGCCTGTTTTTTTTAGTATCGCACATGTCAATTTTTGGTTAACGATATTATCCTCAACAACCAAAACACTCCCTGAGAACTGTGAATTCATCGATTATTTCCAGCGCAACAAAACTTAATACTTAGATACTTAGTGTTTAAGTTCATAAATAGCCTCAACAGTGTTGCCGCTTCCTTTGTAGCGAAGTGACGAGCAAAGCTCACTTACGAGATTAATGCCTCTGCCACAATACTGGCGGGGTTTATCCTGAGGGGCTTTAGTATCTTTGTGATTAAAACCAGCACCACTATCGGTGATAATGATATGAATATCCGCCCCGTAAGGCTTAGAAATAGATGTAATTGATATATGAATGTAACCATCGTCAAGCCTTGAAAGACGTATATCTCTCTGGGAAAAGTATTCACTAAACCCCAAGGCTGTCAACTTAAGTGACGAATCTAGCTTAAGGATCCCATGGTCCAGAGAGTTTAGAAACAACTCTGTAAGAATAGTGAATAGTGCCTGATAGTGATTGTCAAACCCCGGTGAGCTTTTTATAAAATTAATAATTGCTGGAATTGGGTAAGCAACACGCAAGCGTTTACCAGAATATTTTAGATGCATATTTATTTCATCGAGTGCATAATTATCCTTATCATGATGCCTTTTGTTTTTGGAGTTTTCAGGTATCCAGCTAGGCAGAAGGCGTGGTGAACAAATAGCTTCAATGAGGCTAATATCATCATCTTGTGAGCATTCATGGCTATGGGATTTTATTGATGATAAGCCAGCATCTATTGCAAACTTGCTTGATGAGGATTGCAGAGAAGATTCTAGTTGAAGCTGGCCAAATAGTTGATTTTCATTATTTCTGGACTCAATTGCGCCATCGCTAAAAAGAATAACCCGGTCGCCCATTTTTAATGGAATATACTGAAAGCTGGTGCTGGTAGAAAAGTGAGTGGTAATTCCAAGCGGTAGTGTTTTTGATGGGATTCTATGTTTTATATTCCGTTTCTCGCCATCAAGTATTAGGATGTCAGGCATACCACTGTTACAGACCTCAAGGTGGTCAAGTTCATGCCTGATGCGGACAAATTGTGCCGCCATAAACATCCCTGTTGGAAGAATAAGATTCAGCTTTTCATTTATTCGTTCAAGTATTTGCGTGCCAGTGAAACCTTTTTTAGACATTGCGTGAAATATTTCGGATGCAGGTAATGCGCCAATGGCAGCACTTAAGCCATGCCCCGTAAAATCACCGACAAGAATATCTAAATCATGGGAAGGTGTGTAACTAGTCAGAATCATGTCTCCACTAAATATTCCTGCGGGTTGCAAGATCGTCCGTAGAGCGTCCGGTTGTACATTGGCTGCGGTAATGGCAGTATTAAAAACTTTTTCGGCAACCTCCTCATCACGTTGCATCATATCTTTTAGTGTTGCGGTTTGGGTGATTAAATCCTGAATTCGTCGCATTGACTGTATTTTTGACATTAATATTATTTTATTAAACGGCTTTGTCAGAAAATCGTCTCCGCCAGATTCAATGCATTTGTTTAGGCTTTTTTCATCGGCCATTGCGGTAAGAAAAATGACAGGAATAAATTTTTCTTTGCTAAGGGATTTTATTTTTTCTGTTGCAAGATAGCCGTCCATAACAGGCATCATAATATCCATAAATATGATATCAGGATTTTTTTTCAAAAAAACATCAATAGCTTGCTTGCCGTTAACAGCCTCAACAACATCGAAGTTATTTTTTTTAAGCAGTGACTTAAGGATGAAACGATTCGTTGGCTCATCATCAACCACCAGGGCAAGACCAGAATTCATATATCTAATCCGAGATAGTAAACAATTGATCTAAATTAGATATGCTTAGGATTTTTTTGATTGCGGGGGCGGGCTGAAAAATTTTGCTTTGACCATTTTTTGACTCTACATATTCTTTTAAAATCAACAGCATGCCAAGGGCTGAACTATCTATATACTCAGTCTGGCTGAGATCGACAATATATTCACTGATATGTTGCTGTTGATTCTGGTAGGCATCGCGGAATTCACGCTGCGAGGAAAAATCAAAACGACCAATAATTTTAATCGTGGCGACTTCGTTATTCGTTGAAACTTCAATGGTCATTTTGCACCTGCTAACATTTAGCTAAAGGGTGAGGTGGATGCATGTAAGCACGAGGACATCATTATGCTTGATATTTAGGTGCAACGACCACGCTCTTTCATCCCATGGCTGGGCTGGGCTGAAGCCTTCTCCATGTAAATTTTATCGTAATAGTCGTTCTAGCCCAAAAAAAACCATCACCAAGGGATCAATTATAAAGTAAGGCAGTCACTTTTCATGTGCATTTGAATGTACAAACAAAGCAAATGAAAAAGGACTGCCTACATGCCACTATCTCATGCGACCGAACTCACATCAAATTTTTCTGACATTGCATTCAATCATTTAAACGCTGCTATTAAATCTAAAATCGAGCAGGCACAAAAAGGAGTGGCGTTTGAGCAAGTCGAAAAAGAGATACACACGGCATTCATCGAGGCAGGACGTGCGGTACTGAGTGAGGCACTTGAGAAATACGATATAAATCTGCCTACTGTCATGCTCGAAGGCAAAAAATATCGCCAAGTCGTTCGTTGTGAACAAACCTACACCAGCGCGGTAGGGCTTATAAGAGTAGAGCGCTCACTCTATCGACACAAGAGCGGTAACATTAGCATTTTCCCGTTAGAGTTGCGTACAGGTATCGTTGAAGGCAACTACTCCCATAGCGGCTAAGCAAGCTGCGGCACATTAACTTATTACGATAGGGAAGGGGAACCGTTAACCACGCGGCGCTACGGCTGTATGCCCGAACACAAAAAGCGTACCTTAAAAGACTTTCTTGAGAAAGAGGTGAGCGACGCGCTTAATTGCCGGCCAAACTTGCAGCTTGTAAAAGTAGCGGACGGTGCAAAAGACAATTGGACATTTTTAGATGGTATTTTACCCACTGGAGAATCGGTATTAGATTTTTATCATGCGGCAGAACACTTGAAAAAAGCATTTGGAATCGCCTACGGCGTAAAATCGATTAAAGCAAGTAGTGAGTTTTCGAAATATCGATCTATCTTGCGGCACGATAAACAAGGAATCGATAAAACCATCGTGCACTTGGGTTATTTATTGAAAAAACCCCGGGAAAAATCACGTTAAAAACAGAAATTAACTATTTTAAAAACAATAAACAACGCTGCAGGTATGCGACAATAGCGGATGCTAATTTTCCAATAGGATCAGGTATTGTAGAAGTGACCTGCAAAATCCTAGTGTCCCAACGCTTAAAACGTTCAGGTATGTGCTGGAAAGAACACGGTGGTCAATCAGTACTAACGTTCCGCGCTTTATTGCAGAGCAACCTGTTTGACAGCGCATGGAAAATATTAAGTGCCGTGTATTGCGCGGAAGTGAAATTTCCAAACAACGTGATCAAATTATCGAAAGACAGTCAGTGAGTGATCTATACCCGACTCATTTGTAACATTCCCAGCCCCAAATAGGGACATTTTAACTTCGGTCAAAGGGGACATTACTACTTTGGGCTAATACTTTAATTTCTTTGTTGACAGATTAAAATTATATAAATAATCTAATTTTCGGTCATTATCCTTGATCCTTGAAGGAGCAATAAAAAAATGAATAACTTAACTAAATCCATTGCAAGTCTCTTAATACTTCACCCTGTTATCGCCTTTTCTGCAACAGATCGTCCTTTGTCAACTTATGTAGAAAACTACCATCCAGACATCTACACTGCTGCTCAACAGAGCGGAATAGATATCAACGCTCTTGAACTTCAAGATAAAAATTTCAAAAATATAGACAAATCCGCTTTTAAAAACAAGTCTATTTTGATTGTTGTTCCTCCACAAGAAAGTTGTGAAAAGTCAGGTGGCGTCTTTCTTGAAAACAACTTTATTGCCACATGCGTAAGCAAAGATGGAACATTTGGTAATGGTAGCCAAGTCCTAGGAATGACATTTAACCCTACTGGCTCAGGAACCATTAACTCACCAGATTATTTACGCCCCGGATCTCCGTTCGAATATTTTTCAGTAACAGTCAATAATCAACTGTTTACAAATAACAATAGCAATGGCGCTGAAATATCACCACCATATGGTATACAAAACACGACTGTGAACCCACTTAATCGTTCCTATACACAAAACGGCGGTGCACTTGTTGAATCCATTATTGTCGATGACACACAAAAAGGAAGCAAATTAAAGGTTATACAAAAATACACAATAGACCCAAATTCTAAAGAGATTATTGTTCGAGTCGAAATGCAAAATATAGGACTCTCACCACTGAATAAAATTACCTATGCTCGTGGCTTAGACCCTGATCAAGACCGTCCGGATACATTCCAAACTTTTAATAAGAAAGGCCATACCTATTACTCCCCTAATGGCGGAGTACCTGTACATGTATCACCTAATAATATCGCTTGGGCATCAGGGAAAAAAGGTTTATCCATTGCTCTTTATTCTGTAGATTCTATACAACATAATACTTGTATTAGTTCTACATGGACAACAGACCCCATGAATATTTTAACTCAAAATTGTGGCATCACTCCACAACCTATTTTCGACACTTTTGATAAAAAATATAATTTCAATTATTCTGACTCCACAATTAATATTGCCTTTAAACTAGGCAGTCTAAAGCCAAATGAAAAAAAAGTATTTTCATTTAAGTACCTCTTTAATCAAGAAAAGCCACGTAAAATAGATCCAATTCCTTTCCCCAAGCCATTTCCTGAAATTACGGCGACAGTTTACTAAACATACTAATTATGCTCAGATGTCTCGCTTAGCTCGTCTAGTTATTCCCGGTTATCCTCACCACGTTACACAACGTGAAAGCACTTGGCACATGCGGTACATTATGTTTCTCTCAACCCTGTTCGTGCTGGATTGGTTGAGCGAGCAGAAGAGTGGGCTTGGTCAAGCACTAAAGATCACTTGTCGGGTGGTGATGGTGAACTGGTCAAGGTTGCTCCTGTGCTTGAGCGTTATGGGGACTTCGCTGCTTTTCTTAATCAGGCTGATGGCTGGATTGAAAATCTTGAAGTCTTGACAGGTCGGCAGTTAAAGCCTCGGAAACGAGGTCCAAAAAAAGGTGAAAAGTAGTCAGCAGTTCCCGCTCCTATCTGAATTCGGCAAAAACAAAGGCTTGCAGGTGCATTCAGAATAAAAATTTCGTAAACTATAGCCCTCTCAATGAACTAAAGGTGTAGTTGTCGTGGGCTTTGCTCGTAAATTTTTATCGGCGGATGGATTGTTGTCCTCCGTTCGGCGGTGTTTGAACCGTGAAACATTTAAATCTTGCCAGTCGCCTTATCGCTGGGATGATTGCATCATGTCCGGACTGGCTGTTTTTGGCTTTAAATTTCCCTCGCTGTTGCAGTTTGAAATAAGCGTGAATGAAGAGCCCTTGATTTCCCGCAACCTGCGAACACTTTACGGTGTAAAAAAAGCCCCGAGCGACACCTGCATGAGAGAACGTCTGGATCAAATTGACCCGAGACAATTAAGGCGGCCTTTCAAACAAATATTTTCACACCTTCAGCGCGGTAAGGCACTGGAACAATACCGCTATCTGAGTGGCCACTATATTTTGTCCATTGATGGTACCGGCCAGTTTAGTTCTGAAAAAGTACACTGTGAACAATGTTGCAGCAAAAAACATCACAATGGAAAAACAAGCTATTACCATCACATGTTGGGAGCTGCAATTGTTCATCCTGAACACAAGGTTGTTATTCCGCTGGCACCCGAACCGATTGTTAAAGGGGATGGAGAGAATAAAAATGATTGTGAGCGCAATGCCGCAAAACGACTGTTGAGTGATTTTCGTCGTGAGCACCCACATTTAAAAACCTTGGTGGTCGAAGACGGGCTTGGCTCAAACTTTCCGCACCTGTCGTTGCTGGATTCACTCAATATTGCTTACATTATAGGAGCAAAGCCTGGCGACCATAAATTCATGTTTGAATGGATGAAAGGTCAAGAACCAGAGACTCATACGCAACAAGATGCCGACGGAACGCAACATGAGTTTCGCTATTATCATGATGCTCCACTTAATCAATCAAATGAGAATTACTGTGTTAACGTGCTTGATTATACGCAAACGAATAAAAAGGGCAAAAAACAGCACTTCACCTGGAGCCTGCCCTCGACTTGATCGGGGGTCACCCGATTAGGGATTAACACAAGCAACGTATACGACATCATGCGTGCTGGACGGGCACGGTGGCGCATCGAAAATGAGACCTTCAACACGCTTAAAAACCAGGGTTACAACTATGGTCACGGCAAAGAGAATTTATGTTCTGTGATGACCATGCTCATGATGCTCGCCTTTTTAATTGATCAAGTTCAGCAGCTTTGTAGCGCCGCGTACCAAAAAGCACGCCAGCATGTCGGTGCATTTAACGTGCTGTTTGAACGAATTCGAGCTTTGATTCACCATGGTGTATTTGTAAATTGGGAAACACTGTATACCTATATCGCAAGTCCAGAGCAACGAGCCCCGCCTACCCAAGACTGGGTGTTTCAATTGAAGTAAGCCCTTCCAGAAGGGAGGCTGTTTTGTGCCTGTTAGGTTGATTTTGAATGAAAACTACCTGAAACCGCTCGCCTGAAGAATAAGAATGTGGATGAATCAAGCAGTCCATCGCTGATTCTTCACTTCTTTAAGCCAATATTCTCATTGGATGAGTTTGGCGGGAATTACTGGCAAAGACTGCATTTGTCATACTTGTGTCATGACCTATAATCAAACCCGTAAACTTAATGAGGGACTTGGTAAAATGGCATTAAATATTGCTAAACCCAGCTTGGTATTGCGACAGTTAATTGATCGGGATACTTGGACATATACATATTTACTGCTTGATCCCGTCTCTTTGCAGGGGGTCTTGATTGACCCTGTACAGGAGCAGCTGGAACGTGATTTATCTTTGATAAAGGAACTGGGTGTCGAGTTGCTTTATGTGCTGGAAACTCATGTGCATGCAGATCATATCACTGCAGCAGGACAGATCCGGCAAAAAACTGGGGCAAAAATTGTTTACAGCGAAGCGGCAGAGATTAAAGCCATCAACATTGCCATCAAGGATGCTGAAACATTAACATTTGGTCATTACACAATGATGGCGTTGGCAACGCCTGGACATACCAATGGTTGTGTCAGCTACCTAGTGGATAACATGCTGTTTAGTGGTGATTCATTATTGATTCATGGCTGCGGGCGGACGGACTTTCAGCAAGGCAGTGCCGAGCAGTTATACGACAGCATCACCCAAAAACTATTTACGTTACCCGGCGAGACGTTGGTTTATCCTGGCCATGATTACAGCGGCAGAACCAGCTCAACCATTGCCGAGGAGAAACGATGGAACCACCGGTTAGGTGGTGGCAAAAGCAAGCAAGCATTTATTCAGATTATGAATAATCTTAATCTTGATCTACCAAAGAAAATAAACGAAGCCGTACCTGCAAATCTGGAAACGGGGATCAGCTTTAATCCCAAGCGTTATCTACATGAAGAGTTTTCCATGCTGGATTTGCATAACGCCTGGAAAAAATGCCATGGTGACGACTTAATTGTTGATACTCGCTCAGCCACTGAGTTTGCATCAGGGCACGTTCCAGGCGCAAAAAACATCGCCTTTGGTGATGAAGGGATGCATGCCGAAGAACTTAAACGACATAAGACCGTTTATTTATATTGCCGCTCGGGACGGCGCGCCCAGACAGCCTTTACCAATCTATCGATTATGGGGCTTAACAATCTAGTGTGCGTAGGGCACTCAGGTATGCCTGAGTGGATAAATGCTGGTTACCCCGGTGAATAAGCAGATCAACCAGGCCTGCCGAGATGCAGCAGGGCCACTTCCCACGAGACGACGTTACATTTCGCTATTTTTTGGCAGCGCCAATAAAAGGTTGACTAAAATCTTTTATCAACACAACTTCATTCGATCTAATTTGCACCAGCCAAGCTGGCTAAGCTACCATCGCAACTCAGGAATGGAAATCATACAATATTGACATAACAAAAATAGGGCTACCACCATGAAACGTCGTGACTTTATTAAAAAGGCCGCAGGAGGCGCGTTACTCGCGGCTGGCGCAAGCACTGCTGCACCGGCTATTGCTGCACGTAAACGCTTCAATTGGAAACTGGTCACCACCTGGCCACCTAATTTCCCTATCTTTCAAGAGGGTGTAGAACAGTTTGCCAAAGATGTTGAAGTGATGAGCGACCGTCGCTTACGCATTAGCGTCTTTGCTGGTGGCGAATTGGTTCCTGCCCTGCAAAGTTTTGATGCCGTTTCACAAGGCACCGTGCAAATGGGCCACGGCGCAGCATATTACTGGGCAGGCAAGATACCCGCGGCACAGTTTTTTACTGCCGTACCATTTGTCATGACTGCCCAAGGTATGCACGCCTGGTTATCCAAAGGTGGTGGCCTCAATCTTTGGCGTGATATC
>JAKITH010000028.1 GCA_021648185.1 Thiomicrorhabdus sp.
CGACTGGTGTCGCTGGCAAGAGGAATCGCTTTAGACCCTGAAATGATTTTTTACGATGAGCCTTTTGTGGGGCAAGACCCTATTACTAAAGGGGTTTTGGTTAAGTTGATTCAAACGCTTAATGATAGTTTAGATTTAACCAGTGTCTTGGTGTCGCATGATGTAGATGAGGTGATGATGATTGCCGATTATATTTGTGTGATTTCAGAAGGAAAGTTGATTGCAGAAGGCACGAAAGAAGAGCTTCTGAAAGAGTCTACTGGTTATGTGAATCAGTTTATTAAAGGGTTGCCCGATGGGCCTGTTCCATTCCATTTTCCCAGTGGTTCTTATGCCGACGATTTGAATAAATCTCAAGGTGGTTTGAGATGAATGGTATTCAGAGGATATTACAAAAAACGGGACACGTTTTTTTAGACACAGTGGCAACTTTTGGACGTGGCTCTTTATTTATACTGTCGATCTTGTCGGCCATCCCTTCAGCGCTGTTTCGAGTTGATTTGCTGTTAAAGCAGATATACGTTGCTGGCGTATTGTCGTTACCGATTATTTTAATGGCGGGCTTGTTTGTCGGAATGGTGTTGAGCTTGCAGGGCTATATTATTTTGGTTGAATTTAATGCTGAGGAGGCCGTAGGAAGCATGACCGCGCTCTCTTTGTTACGAGAGCTTGGGCCGGTGGTAGGCGGACTGTTGTTTGCGGGGCGAGCGGGGTCGGCATTGACGGCTGAAATCGGGTTGATGCGCTCTACCGAGCAAATATCTGCGTTAGAGATGATGGCGGTAGATCCGTTAAAGTTTATTTATGCACCTCGGTTTTTAGCCGTAATTATTGCGCTGCCTTTACTGGTGTTGATTTTTAATGCTCTGGGTATATTTGGTGGTTACTTGGTATCGGTAAGCTGGTTGGGTGTAGACGAAGGGGCTTTTTGGTCGCAAATGTCTAGCCAAGTGGATTGGCGTGAGGATGTGGTCAATGGCATGATCAAATCCGTGGCATTTGGGGTGTTAGTTGCTGTTGTCGCTCTGTTTCAGGGGGTGAATGCCATTCCTACATCAGAAGGGGTAAGTAATGCGACCACTCGTACCGTGGTGCACGCGTCATTGGGTATCTTGGGGTTAGACTTTATTTTGACCTCTATTATGTTTAATTAAGGAATGTGGATGGAATAACTTCGATAGCTATAACGCAGGATTTTTGTTTGAGCTCATCCGAGCTGGGACAAAAAAACAAGTTAGAGTGTTAAAGTTATTTCATGCGCGTTCCTAAGTCGTTATTTAAAGGTTTTAAGTTAATTATGAAAAAACAAACAAAAGTTGAGATAGGGGTTGGGGCATTTGTCTTAATGAGTTTAATGGCGCTGGCTTATCTTGCATTTCAAGTGAGTAATTTCAGTGGTTGGAAGGATAAGCCAACTTATGAAGTGAGTGCGTTATTTGATAATATAGGGGGGTTGAAAGAGCGTGCACCCTTGAAGTTAAGTGGCGTGGTCATTGGTCGTATTACGGCCATTGAAATTGACCCTGTTTCGCTTAAAGCGCGAGTGTACATGGTCATCGAGCAATCCTTTAATGAGCTACCGGTTGATTCTTCACTCTCTATATTGACTTCTGGGTTATTGGGCGATCAGTATATTGGGTTAGAGCCAGGTGGTGATGAAGAGGTATTGCAACAAGGATCTGAAATAGAGATGACACAGTCTGCGATGGTGCTGGAAGAGTTGATTGGTCAGTTTTTAGTGAAATTTAGTGAGAGTGATTAAGATGATCAAAGTTTGGAGTAATAAGCGTATTGGTACCGGATATGGCATGATCGCTTTGTTTATGATGGTGGCTTTTTTTTCCCCCCCTCTGTTGGCGACAACGATTCCTCAGGATGATCCTGAAAAGATGGTGCGAATCTTGTCAGAGTCATTAATCGATAAGATTAATGCACAACGTGCAGAGCTTGAAGCACACCCTGAAAAGGTTAAAGCATTTGCAGATGAGTATGTGTTGCCTTATGTGGATACGGCAAAGATGGCACGCTATGTCATGGGTCGGTATTGGCGCACCGCAACCGACGAACAAAAAAAGGCGTTTACACAAGCGTTTTCAGACATGTTGATCCACTCGTATTCTCGAAATTTATTGAAGTTGCAGATTGATGATGTTGCGGTTAAGCCGGCACGAGAAGTGAAAAAAGGTGTGGTGACCGTCGCGTCGGTGGTTACTCAAACGGATGGTAATAAAACCGATGTGGTTTATCGAGTGTATTTGAATCGTAAAACACAGCAATGGTTGTTATACGATATTTCAATTGAAGGGATCAGCATGTTATTGAATTACCGTAAATCGTACGGATCAGAGATTTCTAAAAAAGGGCTTGATCAGGTGATTACTGACATGGTTGCTAAAAATAGTGTTACATCCAATACTAAAAACAGTGTTTAGGGAGTGAGTGTGTCTAGCATTGAATGGTGTGAAAAAACCGCCGTAATCACGTTGCCCTCTGTGGTGACGTTGGAAACATTACCCGCATTATTAAAACAGGCTAAAAACAGCTTGTCTCTATCGGTTAAAACGGTGGATTTTAGTGCGGTTAAGCAGGCAGACAGCGCGGTTTTGGCACTGTTGTTAATCTGGTCTAAAAATTCTTCCCCCCCTATTCAAGTGCTTGAGTTGCCACAATCCTTGCAAGGATTAATTGCGCTTTATGACTTAGAGTCGATGGTCGGTCCTCAGTCTTAAACCCTAAGCCCTAATGCAGCGTTAGGGTTGTTATTTATTTTGGTGTTGTTATCTTTATGTCTAGTTCTTCAGCGGTTTGTTTTCATCAGGTCACCAAGCAATATGGCGATTTTTGTGCATTAAAAGGCATTACGTTTAATGTAGAGGAGGGTGCTTTTTTTGGTTTGTTAGGCCCTAATGGCGCTGGAAAATCCACCTTAATTAATGCGATGTCAGGTTTGGTGATTCCTACCTCAGGCCAAATTTCCATTCAAGGCTTTGATGTGCAGAAGGATTACCGTCATACTCGACGGCTCTTGGGGCTGGTGCCTCAGGAGTTAATTGCCGATCCTTTTTTTTCGATTAGGGAATTATTAGAGTTACAGTCGGGGTATTTTGGTTTAACAGGCGCTAAGCAAAAGGCGTGGGTGGGTGAGTTGTTGGAGCGTTTGGCGCTTTCGGATAAGTCCGATGCCAATACGGCTCAGTTATCAGGTGGTATGAAACGTCGCGTGTTGATTGCGATGGCCTTAGTGCATCGTCCTCGTGTACTGGTGTTGGATGAGCCTACTGCGGGGGTGGATGTTGATTTACGTCGTACCTTGTGGGAGTTTACCAAGGAGTTGCATCAACAAGGACATACGATTATTTTAACTACCCACTATTTAGAGGAGGCCGAGGCGCTATGCGATAAGATTGCGATTATGCAAGAGGGCAAAATCAAGGCGTTGGACTCTACGCAAGCGTTGTTATCAAAGCATCACTATCGTTATTTAAGAGTCACGCTGGGTTGCTCGGCTTACCAATTAATTGCTCCGCTTCAAGAGAGACTGGTGGAAAAAGAGTCAAATGGCTTGGTGTTTAAACTCGAAAAAACAGCGTCGCTTTCCCAGTTGCTAGCTTGGTTGCATGAGAGTCGATTAGAGGTGGTGGATGTGAGCAGTCGAGATGCCTCACTTGAGGAAGTTTTTTTGGACTTAACAGCAGAGAGGCGATCAGATGCAAGCTAATTGGGCGGGTTGTTGGGCGTTGTTTATTAAGGAAGTGCGCCGTTTTTATTCTGTGGTGGTGCAAACGGTATTTGCGCCTATTGTGGCAACGCTCTTGTATTTGCTGGTGTTTGGTCATGTTTTGGAGACAAAAATTGAGACCTATGCTTCAGTCAGTTACAGTCAGTTTTTAATTCCTGGGTTGGTGATGATGGCGATTTTACAAAATGCCTTTTCAAATAGCTCGTCGAGTTTAATTCAGTCTAAAATGCATGGTAATTTATCATTTGTATTGTTAAGTCCTATTTCTGCCTTTGAGTTTTATCTGGCGTTTGTTATGGCCGCAGTGGTGCGCGGTGTTGTCGTTGGCTTGGGCATATTAATCATTGGTGTTATTGGATTTGATTTGACCTGGCAGTCCCCTTTATGGGTATTGGTTTTTGCAGTATTAAGTGCAGCGATGATGGGAGGATTGGGTGTGTTAGCGGGAATTGTTTCCGATAAATATGATCATTTATCGGCGTTTCAAAACTTTGTAATTATGCCATTGACCTTTTTGAGTGGCGTATTTTATTCCATTCATGCCTTGCCCGAATTTTGGCAGCAGTTGTCCTACTTTAATCCATTTTTTTATATGGTTGATGGATTTCGATATGGCTTTTTTGCGCAATCAGATGTCTCGGTTTACCTTAGTTTATCGGTAACGGTTCTTTTCTTAATCATCATCTCTTCGATAAATCTGATTTTATTGAATAAAGGCGTTAAAATACGCCAATAAAAACTAAGGAGTGAGAGTGATGTCTCCCGATACTATTAAAGAGATGATTGAAGCAGCCATTCCAGACAGTCGTGTGGAAACTAGCGGTGAAGAGTGTAATTTTTCAATCGTCGTGATTAGTAAATGCTTTGAAGGTAAATCTCCAATTCAGTGCCATCGTATGGTCAATGACGTGTTTAAAACACAGTTTGACAGTGGCGAACTTCATGCGCTATCCATTAAAACCCGTGTGGCTTAACCTATAAACAAAGCAGTTATTATATCTATGGATAAATTAGTCGTTGAATGTGCAGAAAGACTGTCTGGAAGTGTTGAGATTTCAGGTGCAAAAAATGCAGCTCTGCCAATTTTAATGGGGTGTTTATTGGCTGAAACACCGGTAAAGCTTTCAAATGTACCCCATCTAATGGATGTGACAACCACCATTCAGTTGTTAGCGGCTATGGGCGTTGAAATATTGTTTGACGAACATTTAAATATTGAAATTAATGCAGCGAATGTGGTAGAAAAAGAAGCGCCTTATGAGTTAGTAAAAACCATGCGAGCATCTATTTTGGTGTTAGGGCCGTTGCTTGGGCGTTTTGGTGAAGCTAAAGTCTCTTTGCCTGGTGGTTGCGCGATTGGTACGCGACCCGTTGACATCCATATTAAAGGGATGGAGGCAATGGGAGCTGAAATACTGGTAGAGCAAGGCTATATTATTGCGAAATCAAAGGGTCGTTTGCAGGGCGCGGATATATCCATGACGCCCGTGACGGTAACAGGAACCGAAAATTTGTTGATGGCTGCGGTGTTGGCTGAAGGCACTACCACATTAAGAAATGCCGCGCGTGAGCCAGAAGTGACCGATCTTGCCGAGTTTCTAAATAAAATGGGCGCAAAGATTACCGGTCTAGGAACCGATACACTAGTGATTGAAGGTGTCGAGCGATTGTTAGGTGTGGAATATTCGGTGATTCCAGACCGAATTGAAGCGGGTACTTATTTAGCCGCGGCAGCCGTGACTCAAAGCCAATTGACTGTGACTAAGGTGAATCCTGAACACTTGAAAGCGGTGCTGGATAAGTTTGAAGAGGCTGGGGCAGAAATTTTTTGCTCAGAGCATGAAGTGACTCTGGACATGCGTGGGCGCACTTTAAAGCCCGTTGATATACGAACCGACCCTTACCCTCTGTTTCCAACGGATATGCAAGCTCAATTTTTAGTGATGAATGCGTTGGCAGAAGGAAAGTCTAAAGTTGAAGAAACCATTTTTGAAAATCGCTTTATGCACGTCTCTGAATTAGCTCGAATGGGTGCCGATATCTCTCTGGAGGGTAACACCGCTTACATTACAGGGGTTAAAAAATTATTTGGTGCACCTGTTATGGCAACGGACTTAAGAGCTTCGGCCAGTTTAATCTTAGCGGGACTGGTGGCGGAGGGTGAAACGGTCATTAATCGTGTGTATCACATTGATCGTGGTTATGAGTTGATTGAAGAAAAATTTCACAAGTTAGGTGCTCATATTTATCGTATAACCGATTAAATATTAAAGCGCATTCCTTTTTTTATAAATATAGAATATTGAAAGATAATTATGAATGAACAGTTAACCATTGCGCTCTCTAAAGGGCGAATTTATCAAGATACTTTGCCATTGCTAGAAGCCGCGGGGATTGTTCCCTTAGAGGACCCTACTAAGTGTCGTAAATTGATTATTCCGACGAATCACGAGCACATTCGCCTATTGATTGTTCGAGCAACCGATGCACCAACCTATGTAGCACATGGCGCGGCAGATATTGGCGTGGCAGGTAAGGATGTTTTAATGGAAGCACCTACTGATAACCTCTATGAGTTGCTGGATTTAGAAATTGCCAAATGCGATTTGATGGTGGCGGGGCCTGAAATTGAAAAGCCTCATGGCCATCGTCTTAAAATTGCAACCAAATACATTAAGTCTGCGCAAGCCTATTATGCGCAAAAAGGTGAGCAGGTTGATCTGATTAAGCTTTACGGTTCCATGGAGATTGCACCGTTAATTGATTTGGCCGATCGCATTGTGGATCTGGTTGATACCGGCAATACACTTCGAGCGAATGGGTTAGTGCCGATGGAGCACATTGCTAAAATCAGTTCACGCTTAATTGTGAATCAGCACGCGTATAAAACCAAATTTGATCAAATTAATACCATCGTTCAACAGTTTAAAACAGTAATAGAGAAAAATAATGCTTAATATTCGTCGATTATCTGCGAGTGATGCAGGTTTTAGAGAAGAGCTGGATGCGCTTCTCGCATGGGAAACCGTTTCGAATGAGTCGGTTAATGATATTGTAAAAGAAGTGGTCAATAATGTTCGCACCAATGGCGATGCGGCTCTTTTAGAGTACACCGCTAAATTTGATCGTTTATCGTTGAATAGCGGTGCAGAATTAGAAATTTCTAACGCACGTTTACATGCAGCATTGGAACGCATTCCCGTTGAGCAGCGTAAAGCCTTAGAAATTTCCGCCCAGCGTGTTCGTGATTATCATGAAAGACAAGTTCAGGCTTCTTGGAGTTATGAAGAAGCGGATGGCACCATGTTAGGTCAGCAAGTAACGCCTTTGGATACGGTTGGACTTTATGTTCCTGGTGGCAAAGCGGCATACCCTTCTTCGGTCATTATGAATGCAGTTCCAGCGAAAGTAGCGGGGGTTGAAAAATTGATAATGGTTGTTCCAACGCCCGATGGTGAAGTGAACGACATGGTGTTGGCGGCGGCGGCTATTTGTGAGGTCGATGCCGTATTTACATTGGGTGGTGCGCAAGCCATTGCCGCATTAGCGTATGGCACTGAAACGGTGCCAGCGGTCGATAAAATTGTAGGGCCAGGCAATATTTATGTGGCCACCGCTAAACGGATGGTGTTTGGTACGGTGGGCATTGATATGATTGCAGGCCCTTCTGAAATACTGGTGTATTGTGATGGAAAAACCAATCCAGATTGGATTGCAGTGGATCTTTTTTCACAAGCAGAGCATGATGAAGATGCACAGTCTATCTTAGTGACTCCCGATGCTGAATTTGCAGATAAGGTATTAGAGAGCATGAATCGGTTATTGCCTAGCATGCCGCGTCAAGACATTATTCGTAAAGCGTTAGAAGATCGTGGCGCCATTATTGTGGTGGACGATGAATCTCAAGCATTGGAAATGATTAACATCATTGCACCAGAGCATTTAGAGTTATCTATTGATGACCCTAAAGCCTTATTGCCTAAAATTCGTCATGCGGGAGCCATTTTTATGGGGCGTTATACCGCAGAGGCGATTGGCGATTATTGTGCGGGGCCAAACCATGTGTTGCCAACCTCAAGAACCGCACGTTTTTCATCGCCATTAGGTGTGTATGACTTTCAAAAACGTTCCAGTTTGATTATGTGCTCTCATGAAGGTGCCAGCACCCTTGGTAAGATTGCCGGTGTCTTGGCCGATGGTGAAGGTCTGCAAGCGCATGCCGCATCGGCAAGGTATCGTATTAAGCCTTAGTTGTTTTGTAACGATTCAATCAAAAACCACTCCTTCTTTTTTGGACGAGTGGTTTTTTTATGTCAAATTGTAACTACTCAGATGGCGCCTGAAAAAGGTCAAATCAAGGCAAAAAATGTGAGTTTACAAGTGTAAATGATTATTCTTTAACACAGAGTTGACCTTTTTCAGGCGCTAGCTGAGTCGTTACGTCAAATTTTAAGAATGGAGAGTGAAATGAAGCGTTCAGAATTGGTTCGTTATATAAATAATTTCTTAGAAATTGATCAATATAAAGATTATGCCCCTAATGGCTTACAAGTAGAGGGGGGGGAAGAAATTAATACGATTGTAACGGGTGTGACGGCTTGCCAAGCGTTAATTGATGAAGCGATTAAGGTCAAAGCGGATGCCATTCTGGTGCATCATGGGTATTTTTGGAAAAATGAATCGCAAGTGATTACTGGAATAAAGCAAAAACGTATTAAAAGTTTGTTGGTAAATGATATTAATTTACTGGGTTACCATCTGCCTTTGGATGGTCATGTAGAGCTTGGTAACAATGCTCAACTAGGAGCCTTATGGCAGTTGAAGGATATTACGCCAGAACCGGGCTTATTGCGTTTAGGCACGTTACAAACAGCGATGAGTATGGAGGTGTTTAAGCGGTTGGTATCCGATACATTAGGGCGTGAAGCGTTGCATTTACCAGGAGGAGAAGCGCGGGTAAAAACGATTGCTTGGTGCAGTGGTGGCGCACAGCAGTATATTGCACAAGCAGCGGAGTGGGGTGCAGATGTCTATATCAGCGGTGAGGTCTCTGAGCAAACAACCCATTTAGCAAAAGAGCTCGGCATTCATTATTTAGCGGCAGGGCATCATGCGACAGAATCCTTGGGAGTACAACGTTTAGGAGAGCATTTATCTGAACGGTTTGGCTTGGTTCATCGTCATATTGATATTGAGAACCCCGTTTGACTCGGCGTTGTCTTGGGTTAAAAACCGACTTCGAAAAAAAACATTAAATCACCCGTAGGGGCAGTTGCCCTGAATTGGTCAGCGCTATTTAGCAGGGTACCCACAAGGGGCACCCCTACTTTCATTACGATAGGGGTTGTCTTGGATTAAAAAATGGGAGGGGTAAAAAGTTTAAAAGATGCTGGGTAAATACCTTTATTTTGGTATTAGTAAACGGTAATGTTTATAAATAAAGTAAATAGCCCTAATAAATATAGTTTATGGGGTTTTTAGGGTTTTTAGGGTTTATTTAAAAACTTTATCAGTATATACTCCCGTGATATTTTTTATTTAATATAGATTTGCTTGCGCATAATTGGGAAGGTGATATGTCGACAGAAGATCAAAAAAGTACGGGCGTGAATTTAACACGTCGTAAAGTGTTAACAGGCGCTTCAGGCGTTGTGGGGGCAATTGGAGCGGGTTTTATGGCCGTTCCTTTTGTTGGTTCTTGGATGCCGAGTGAACGTGCTAAAGCAGCGGGTGCACCGGTTAATGCGGATATTAGTAAGTTACAACCCGGGCAGATGTTAACGATTTCATGGCGTGGGAAGCCTGTATGGGTGGTGCGTAGAACGCCTGAAATGTTAAAGATTTTAGCTGAAAATATAACCGAGTTGCGTGACCCTGATTCGAATGAGTCCGATCAGCCCGACTATGCAAAAAATACGTTTCGTTCAATCAACGAAGAGTTTTTAGTGGTTGTGGGTATCTGTACTCACTTAGGGTGTGCGCCGTTATATCGTCCTGCGGTAGGCTCTCCTGATATGCAGGAAGGTTGGCAAGGCGGGTTTTTCTGTCCTTGTCATGGCTCACGTTTTGACTTAGCGGGTCGAGTGGCCAAATCCGTTCCGGCACCGACAAATTTAGAAATTCCTCCATATTATTTTGTATCTACGAGTATTGTTCGAGTTGGAGAAGATCCATCAGAAGGGGGGGTTGTATAATGTCGAATCAAACAAATGAATCATCTTCAGAAAAGTCGTC
>JAKITH010000029.1 GCA_021648185.1 Thiomicrorhabdus sp.
AAAGGTCCTAAGATGACATCAAGTTTTATGTGTCGGTTACGGGGGCTTTGTATTTTGTTCACTGCATTATGCATAGTTAGTCTAAGCGTAAGTTGATTTTGCTCAATATCCCTAGTATTAGAGCGGAAATGCAATGATTGGTGCGTAGTAGGTCGTACTTTTAAGTCAGTAGTTTTTTAAGGTAATGCCCCGTATGAGATGTCGTTTGTTTGGCAATGTCTTCTGGTGTGCCCGTTGCAACAATTTCTCCCCCCAGTGACCCCCCTTCAGGTCCTAAGTCAATAACCCAATCCGCTGTTTTGACAACGTCAAGATTGTGTTCGATGATGACGATGGTGTTGCCTTGATCGCGCAAGTAACCAATCACTTTGAGCAACAGTTCAATATCATGAAAGTGCAATCCTGTTGTGGGTTCATCAAGAATATACAGTGTGTTTCCCGTATCACGCTTTGAAAGCTCTTTGGCCAGTTTAACCCGTTGAGCTTCTCCACCAGAGAGGGTGGTGGCACTTTGACCTAGCTTAATATAGCCTAATCCCACCTCCATGAGCATTTGTAATTTACGTGAAATCACAGGAATGACATCAAAAAAGGCTCTGGCATCTTCAATCGTCATCTCTAATATTTGATGAATGTTTTTACCCTTATATTGAACTTGCAGGGTTTCGCGATTATAGCGTGCCCCTTTACATGCATCACAAGCGACATACACATCGGGTAAAAAGTGCATCTCCACTTTTAATACCCCGTCTCCTTGGCACGCTTCACAGCGCCCGCCTTTGACATTGAAGCTAAATCGGCCAGGGGAGTAACCGCGTGCACGAGACTCGGGCGTGGCTGAAAGTAGTTCTCTAATGGGGGTAAATAACCCTGTATAAGTGGCAGGATTAGAGCGTGGCGTTCTTCCGATGGCACTTTGATCGATATTGACGGATTTATCAAAGTGTTCCATTCCGTGTACCGCGCTGTATTCAGCAGGCGTATGCATGGCTTTATTCAGCATATTGGCCGCCAGCTTAGAGAGCGTGCCGTTAATCAGTGTCGATTTGCCAGAGCCTGATACCCCAGTCACACAGGTCAGTAACCCTGCAGGTATGTTAAGCGTCACCTCTTTAAGATTGTTACCACGCGCGCCCTCAATCGTCAGCCATTTATCTTTTTGGGGCGCCAAACGTTGCGTGGGCACGGCAATTTTTCGTTTGCCACTTAAATATTGACCCGTTAACGAATTGGGATCGGCAGCGACAAATTCAGGAGTGCCTTGTGACATGATGCGCCCACCATGTATTCCCGCACCGGGGCCAATATCCAGTACATGGTCGGCGGCACGAATGGCATCTTCATCGTGTTCAACCACAATCACTGTATTGCCCAAGTCGCGTAGGTGAATTAAGGTGGATAGCAGACGATCATTGTCTCGTTGGTGTAATCCAATGGAGGGTTCATCAAGGACGTACATTACACCCACTAACCCCGCTCCAATTTGACTGGCCAAACGAATGCGTTGTGCCTCACCACCTGATAAGGTGTCAGCACTGCGGCTTAGAGAGAGATAGTTTAATCCTACATTGACTAAAAAAGTTAGACGGTCGTGCACTTCTTTTACGATTTTACTGGCAATTTGGCCTTTAGCGCCTTCCAGTGTGAGCGAGTCAAAAATAGTGTGCAACTCTCCAATGGGTAGGGCGGTTAAAGAGGGAAGGCTGCGATTATCTACAAACACGTTTCGAGCGGTTTCATTTAAACGTGCGCCTTTACAGCTAGAGCAGGGCTGGCTGATTCGATATTTATCCAGTTCATCCCGAACGGTTTTACTTTCAGTTTCAGCAAAGCGACGTTCCATGTTAGGAATGACACCTTCAAAACGTCTTACATCGCTGTATTTTCCATGAGGGAGAGGGAGCTTTTCTTTCCCTGAGCCAAATAAAATAGTCTCTTGATGCTTTTTTGAAAGGTTTTGCCAAGGGGTTTCAATATCAAACTGATAATAGTCAGCGACAGCCTTTAACAGGTCATAGTAGTATTTATGGCGACGATCCCAGCCACGAATGACACCACCTGCTAAACTTAATTCAGGGTGTGTAATGACGCGTTCAGGAATAAACGTCTCTTTTACCCCCAATCCATCGCACGTTGAGCACGCGCCATGTGGATTATTGAAGGAAAAAATTCTGGGTTCCAACTCTGAAACACTGTAACCACATTTAGGACAAGAAAACTTTTCAGAGAAAAGCAGTTCAAAATCATCTTGTTCATCCATGGGAAGCACTTGTGCAATGCCTTCCGCTAAACGTAAAGCGGTTTCAAAGGATTCGGCCAAACGTTGTTTTAAATCAGAGCGCACTTTAAAGCGATCTACAATGACATCAATGGTGTGCTTTTTGTTTTTTTCAAGCTGTATGCTGCCATCTAATTCATGCACTTGACCATTAATGCGGGCACGAATAAAGCCTTGCGCTTGAAGTTCCTCCAATAAATGAACATGCTCTCCTTTTTTACCGCGAATAATGGGAGCCACTAATAGGCACTTTGTTCCTTCGGGCAACGTGAGCGTATGATCCACCATTTGACTGACGGTTTGTGCCTCTAAGTCACTGCCGTGTTCTGGGCAGCGTGGTGTTCCAGCACGCGCAAACAGCAAGCGCAGATAGTCATAAATTTCAGTAACGGTTCCAACGGTTGAGCGAGGATTATGAGAGGTGGATTTTTGTTCAATGGATATCGCAGGAGAAAGGCCTTCAATATGATCGATATCGGGCTTTTCCATAATGGATAAAAATTGACGGGCATAGGCAGAGAGCGACTCAACATAACGACGCTGGCCTTCGGCATAAATGGTATCGAATGCAAGGGACGATTTTCCCGAGCCTGAAAGCCCCGTGATGACGATTAATTTATCACGAGGCAGAGTGACATCAATGTTTTTTAAATTGTGTGTTCGAGCGCCTTGGATAATAATGTTTTCTAGCATGCCTTGCCCGTTAATCTTTGGATTAAAGGGACTATTATAACAACTTAATGTACGTTAAGCGCTTGTGATATAAGCTCATTGAGAGAGCAGTAACACGCCAGATATATGAACTGTCAGCGTGCTCTGACCCGATTCAATTGCAGGCGCGGTCATGCTTTTCGCCATGACCATTCGACTTGAAAATGTGGTGGCTTGCGGGTTGCCTTGAGGGAGGGGGCTATTAATCCGTGTTTCAAGTAGCCGATAATTTGTCGCGCCAAAGGCATCCGCAATGAGTTTGGCTTGTTCTTGAAATGTTTTCAGGGCAGAGAGAGTAAGTTGTTGTACTGCTTTTTGTTTTTTCGGGGCAGAAATCTTAAAGTGCATGGATTGATAAGTGAGGTGTTCTTGTAGCTTGGTGAGCACCTTGAGTTGTTTTGAGTTGGCATCCAGCGTAATAACGAGAGATTGGCTGCCATTCCAGTGGCGAATGGTCTCCCCTTTATTATAAATAGGGTGAACACGATATTGAGACGTTTGAACCTCAATATCAGGGTAGTTTTTTAAAGACGCGATGGCCGTTTGCATTTTTCGATTTACCTTTTCCATTACTTTATTAGCCGAGCGCTCTTGTGCAGTGGCTTTTAAGGTAATGGTTAGAATATCATTGTCCAAATTTTGAGATTCAGAAATCGAAAAATAGACTTTATTACCCATAGGCTGGAGATTGGACTGGCTTTCAGGGGGGGGAAGAAAATTTTGACTGGCTAAAATAGGCGTGACAATACCAGTTGTGCAGAGTAATAGTATCGCGGTAAGGTGCTTGAAAGATAGGGGGGGAAGAAAATGTAGCATGTTATCACCTTTAAATCGTTACAAGATTCATTTGATTATAACGTAGCCGCTTTATAAGGAGTGTTATAATTTAGCGTTTAGTTTTTTTAGAAAACTTACAGTTAAGCCAACTTATTTTATACGTGTAGGATTTACCAACCACTATGTCACTTCCTGAACCCAACTCCATGAGCCCAGTAGAGCGCCGAGCAGCGTTTTCAATTGCCGGTATTTTTTCAACTCGAATGCTGGGACTCTTTATGATTTTCCCCGTATTTGCCTTGTTTGCAGAAGATGAGTTTGCGAATGTAACCGGCATGCAAATTGGGATTGCCATGGGGATTTACGGTTTAACGCAAGCCTTTTTACAAATTCCTTATGGCATGTTATCCGATAAGTATGGACGAAAACCTCTGATTATTGCCGGAATGCTGGTGTTTATGGTTGGCTCGATGGTTTGTGCGGTGGCCGAGTCCATGGAAATGATGATTTTAGGGCGAGCCATTCAAGGAATGGGCGCGGTGGCAGCGGTATTGATGGCTTCTGTAGGGGATTTAGTCACCGAACAGTTCCGGTTGCGAGCGATGGCCATTGTGGGCATTACCATTGGACTGTCGTTTACGCTGTCACTTATTGCAGGGCCTATTTTAGCCTCTTGGTTTGGGGTAAGAGGCATTTTTTGGGTTATTGCAGGTCTGGCTGTTGTGAGTATATTACTGGTGAAATACGCCATGCCAACCATTGAAAATCAAGAGTTTCAGCGAGAAGCACAGACCGATCCCCGTCAATTTAGAGAGATTTTAAAAAATAAACAGTTGTTAAGATTAGATCTGGGCGTGTTTGTATTGCATGCGATGTTAACCGCCATGTTTATCGTGTTGCCGTTAAGTCTAAGAGATAATGCCGGGTTAGATATATTAAGCCATTGGATCATCTATTTACCCGTGATGCTGCTCTCTTTTGCCTTAATGGTGCCCTTTATCATTCAGGCCGAAAGCAAAGGTAGAATGAAGCACATGTTTGTGGGCGCAGTGGCCACT
This sequence comes from Thiomicrorhabdus sp., assembly GCA_021648185.1. The sequence goes on from JAKITH010000029.1 coordinate 4,825, forward strand.
ATTACGTTGGTTCAACTGGCTTTTGTTGGCATTGAAAATACCTTTTGGACACTGTTTATTTTGTTGCTTATTTTCTTTACCGCGTTTAATTTACTCGAAGCCTCTTTGCCATCGCTGGTGGTCAAATTATCCCCCGCCGATAAAAAAGGCACCGCCAGTGGTGTTTACTCAACCAGTCAGTTTTTAGGTGCTGCGGTGGGTGGTGTGTTGGGAGGTTATTTTTATCAATATTACGGCTATAATGGCGTTTTTATTTTTACCGCCGTCATTGGTGCGATTTGGCTTATTGCCGCAATGACCATGGAAAACCCCTTGCCATTAAGCATCGCATCCGTTCCATTAGGGGAGATCGATGCGAAGAGTGCGAAAGAAATTGAACAAAAATTACTCTCTTATGAAGGGGTTTATGAAGCCGTTGTGTTGGTTGATGAGCAAAGAGCGTATTTCAAAGTAGATCGAAAAATTGTAAATGAAGCCGCTTTAATTGACTATATAGAACAGAGTCGATAGTGTGTTACGAAATAATTTAAAAAGAGAGGCAGTAGTATGCGTGGTATTAATAAAGTAATTTTAGTAGGTACTTTGGGGGCAGATCCAGAGGTGAAGTATGCCGCGAATGGCAATGCAATTGTCAACCTAAGTGTGGCCACCAGCGAAGAGTGGAATGATAAAAATACGGGACAAAAACAGCAAAAAACGGAATGGCACCGAGTCTCTATTTTTGGAAAACTGGCTGAGATAGCCGGACAATACCTTAGAAAAGGCTCTCAAGTCTACCTAGAAGGTAAGCTGCAAACCCGTAAATGGCAAGATCAAAATGGTCAAGACCGTTACACCACCGAAGTGGTGATCAGTGGTTTTGATGGCACAATGCAAATGCTGGGTGGCGCTAATCGTTCTGGTGGGGATACTTCTTTTGATCAAGGCGGTTTGAATCAATCGTCACAGCAAAATCAGTTTCAACCTCGTAACCAAGCAGCCCCTATGCAACAAGGACAAGCACCGGTGAATCCGATGGGACAAAACATGGGTGGGCAAGGTCAATCTCCTGCACCGCAAAAAGCACCTGCGTATGCACCCAATGATTTTGACGATGATGATGTTCCGTTTTAGAGGTTAATAAATAGTTGAATAAACATGAAAAGGGCTGATATATCAGCCCTTTTTTTATGTTCGCTATTTTTCAGTGCGAAGTTGATGTAGCAAATTTTGAAAGGTAGGGTTGTTTCTTAATAAAGAGCGCCCAGCACGAATGAGTGTGTTAATTTCTGGCTCGCTTAGAGATAAGCTAGTGGGGATTAGGTTTAATTCCATACGCTGTTCAGGCGTGCTAAGTTGATTGAAGTTGAGTTTAATAAAAAATGGAGTCACTTGATGGTCAGGGGTTGATAGTTCGGTACTCCACTTTGTGAGCGTTTCTGAAAATAGGGTTAGAGTGCTTGTATTGTAACGGTGAATTTGAATGTCGGTCATGGCATCAATGCTCTCTTTGATGCTGGGCATTTTATTTGAAAGGCGAAACTCTGGTGGTGACTGCGTGGAGGCATCGACCGAGATGACGACTAACCATTTGGTCGGTGGTTTTCCAATGCGGCTTGCAAAATGACGGGCACCGCCTGAAAGTTCAACGGCTTCATAAATAGCGCGTAATCCTAGGTTATCCGTAATACCACCGTCTACGAGATGGAGGTAGGGATAGGTTGTTTTTAAGTAGTCACTGAGGCCATCAGTCGCTTGTTTGAGCTCGTTATTTTTTTGAGCATATAGCGTGGCTTGTTGTAGCTTTTGTTGTGCTTGGTTATTGCAGGGCTGAAAGTTTTGGATGATCACGGGGTTAAACGCAACAGGTACCGCTGCTGAGGCAGCAACCGCTCGTGCAATCGGGTAGCTATTAATGTCTGAGCAAATAAGGTTAAAGTATTCTTGAACAAAGGAAAAACGTACCCCGTTACCAAGGTCGGATGCATTAATCAAAATGAGCGGTTGATTGGGGTGGTTGAGGTCTTGAAAGGTGGCGTTTTTAAACAGAATGTTGTTGTATATTTGAACGGCAATTTCAGTTCTTCCGGTCGTTAAAAACCAACTAAATGGGCTGAGAATGCCAGAAATAATGGTGTCTTCAATGTTTTGTTGCAACATCGCTTTTTTAAATTTCTTAAAGGTTTTTTTACCATGCAGGCCGTAGTAGGCGGCAATAAAACTCCCGCCAGATACTGCGCTGATAATGTCGACCTCATCAATTAAGCTATGGCGTCTGTTTTGAAGTGTAATAGAGGTTTGTTCTAGTTCTTGCAACACGCCATAGGCAAACGCAGCGGCACGAGTACCTCCTCCTGAAAAAGCTAAGGCAAGTGATATATTGCCACGAGGGCGGGACATTAATTTAGTGGTAATGGCGTATTTAGGGGGTTGTGTTGCTTGAGCTTTCTGTTGTTTTTGATTATGTATCGAGCCATAGGATGAGCACCCAGATAGGGTGAAAAGTAAAAGGCACAGTAAGAACAAGGAAATTTGATGGAATTGCATCATTAAACCTTAATATTGGATGTGAAATACAGGTATCATAACACGGGTGTTTTAATCATTTTAGGGTGGAGAGGGTATGGGTTTATTGGATGACAGCCGTACGTTAAATATAGATTCTATTTTACTCGATTCCGTTTTGAATCATGCTCCATCCTGCATTGCGTTTAAAGATTTATCGGGTCAAATTGTACGGGTGAATCAACTGTTTGCGCACTTGTTTGATTTGACAAAATCCGACGTGTTGGGTAAGTCTGAGGCAGAACTCTTTCCTCTGGAGACAAGGGAAGCATTGGCTGAATTGGATGCCCTTGTCATGGCTGAAGTACGTTTTGTGGAAAAAGAGATTGAACTCCCTATCAAGGGAGTTCAGCGTATTTTTATGTTGGTTAAGTTTCCTTGGCTAACGGAGCAGCAGAAAGTGTGTGGTATTGGCTGTGTTTTAACCGATATTACACACCTAAAGTGGTTAGAAAAAGAGCATTCTCTGGCACGAAAAGTATTTGAAAATGTAACAGAAGCGGTGGTATTTACGGATAACAAAGGGCTGATTGTTGATGTCAATGAGGCGTATCAAAATATAACGGGCTATCAGCGGTCAGAGTTACTCGGAAAGAATCCAAATGTATTAAAATCTGGAAGGCATGATCGACAGTTTTATCAATCGATGTGGGCGCAAATCAAAGAACAGGGAGCATGGGAAGGAGAAGTTTGGGACAGACGAAAGAATGGTGAAATCTATCCTAAATGGCTGATGATTAATGTCATGAAGGATGATGAAGGTGAACCTACAGGCTATGTTGGCGTTTTTAGTGATTTATCGGAACAAAAAAAAGCAGAAGAGAAGCTGGAAGAACTCTCCTTTTATGACCCTTTAACGCACCTTCCCAATAGAGTGTTGTTTTATGACCGATTGTCGGTAGGAATGTCTATTGCAAAGCGTGAGAAGCATCAATTAGCCGTGCTTTTTATTGATTTAGACCGTTTTAAAATGGTGAATGACTCGTTAGGTCATAATGTGGGAGATGCGTTATTAGAGTTGATTGCGAAGCGATTTTTGACCTTAGGGCGGGAGTCGGATACGGTTGCCCGTTTAGGGGGGGATGAATTTGCCATCTTGCTGCCAGAGTTAAAAACGGCAGAAGATGCTTCCGTGGTGGCTCAAAACTTTATTGATGCCTTGTTAGAGCCTTTTTGCCTAGAAGGCCATAACATTAATATTGGTGCCAGTGTGGGGATATCGACTTTTCCCTGTGATGGCGCAGATGTAGATGGCTTGTTGAAACGAGCGGAGCTTGCGCTTTATAAAGCAAAAGAGCAAGGGCGGAATAACTATCAGTATTTCAGTCAAGAGCTGCAAGATGCCGTTTCTGATCAGCTGGAGATGGAAGACGAAATGCGTCATGCCATCGCCAGCGAGCAATTTACGCTGTATTATCAGCCAAAAATTTCATTAAAAACGAATAAAATTACAGGAATGGAGGCCTTGGTTCGTTGGATTCATCCTGAAAAAGGACTGATTCCGCCCGATCTTTTTATTCCGTTAGCAGAGGAGACGGGCTTAATTATTCCATTAGGCGAGTGGATTTTACAAACGGCATGTCGTGAAACCTCTGCGTGGTCCCAAAAATATGATGACGCTTTAGTTGTGGCAGTTAATTTGTCTGCTAAGCAGTTTAAGTCACCTAATTTATTAGCAACGATTCAAAAAACATTGGATGACTGTCAGCTGGATCCCAAAAATATTGAATTAGAAATTACCGAAAGTTACGTGATGGAAGACGTTGAAGGTGCGTTGCAAACCATGAAGGACTTTAGAAAAAACCATTTAAAATTGGCCATTGATGATTTTGGAACAGGCTACTCTTCGTTGGGTTATTTAAAAAAGTTTCCAATGAATACCCTAAAAATAGATCGTTCTTTTGTGATGGATTTAACCACGGATTCAGACGATGCCGCCATCGTCGAAGTGGTTATTTTATTGGCAGAAAAGCTGGGATTGGATGTGGTTGCTGAAGGGGTTGAAACCGAAGCACAGCTTGAGTTTTTGCGAGCACAGGGGTGTCAGTATGTTCAAGGCTACTTGTTAAGTCGACCTTTGCCTGCGGATGAATTTGAACAGTTTTTAAAACTGAATTTATAGACTTTCTGCTTCAGGTTCCTCTGGTTTTAGTAAGTTCAATTTACTTTACTCCCTTGGTTTTAGCACCTTTTGAGCCTGATGTCGTTTTTTTTAAGAAAATAAGGTAAATGTTTAAGGACTCTAGCCGATACCTATTTATAGAGGTATCCATCAATGCATAATCCAAAACCCATTTCACCGTCTGCTCGATATTTTATCAAGCTACTTGAAAAGCGCTCACTGGAGATTCAGCGTGAGCTGGCATCCAAATCCTTAGCGTCTCAAGAGGTTTCATTTGAGGAGGTTGATCTGTTTTTTAAACAGATCATGTCGCAAAATATATTTATTTTCACAGTGGGACAAAATGGTAAACGGGAATCAACCATTTTAGCTAAAGCTATTTTTAATATGAGTCAAGTGGTTCGTGTTTTTTACAGCACCAGTTTTGATGATGAGCAGACGGGTTTTATTCGTATTAGA
>JAKITH010000030.1 GCA_021648185.1 Thiomicrorhabdus sp.
CCTCTTTGATATAGCTGTTCATTCAAAGGTGTAAATGCGTGTGAAAACACATCAAACCAAACTTGTTGATTCATATTCGAATGCAACGGCGGGTGGCCATTGGTGTCCCCATCCAGCATATCCAACTTATGCGCCATCTCATGCAGCAGTACCTGATTGGCGTGTCTGCGTAATGGGTGGGGCTGGTCGTCTTGCCAGTTAATGATAATTCCCCCTTGATAATGGGTTTCGCCCGATTCAAACCCGCCCCAACTGGCGGGTAATCCTTTTTCATTAAAGGTCGTTTGTCGTCCATTATGAAAGGGTGCAGGGTAGACCCATATTTGCCGCCAATTATGAATCCATGTTAACCCTCGATCCTGTTCAGGGTCTTCCAATCCAAATAATAAAATAGCCGCTTGCGTTGCAATGGTGACCTGCATGGTATCGCTTAAACGAAAGCCTTTAACGGGGGTAATTATTTTATGGCTTAACACTAGGCTGGCCAGCAATCGTAAATGCATTTTTTCACGATTGGTATAGCGTTGCATCAACGGCATGGCAGTAATGGTTTGATGCCATAAGGTGAGAGGGATTTTGCTTTTTTGAAGCGAACGCCGTAATAAAAACCGATTTATTTGAGTGGTCAAAAACATGCTTTAATTCCCTTGAGTAAGCATAACGATTATAGAGTATAACGATAAGTCACTCCAGCAGAGATAAATTTGGGGTCAGAGTAAAGCAGGGCGTTATTTTTACTCTGACCCCAGGATTCTCTTTTTAGCTGTCATTAAATCGTCACCTACACGACATCAAGAGGACATATTTCACTGCCATAATGCTGACCTGTAACAAGGCAGTATTAAAAAATAACACTCATTTGAGGGAGTAATAAAAGTGAAAAAGAATTTAATGACATTGGCTATTTCGGCGGCATTGGCTGTACCATTTTCTGCAAGTGCGGTGGAAGTTGCGGGAGACAAGTTGAATGTTTATGGAAAAATTCATGTATCGATTGATAACAGCAATCAAGATGATCCGACGGTTAAAAATGATGGCATGAGTGTTTCCAGTAACTCTTCTCGCTTAGGGTTTAAGGGCAAAATTCCATTGGATAACGGAATGAATGTTATTTGGCAAGCCGAGCAAGAAGTGCGTTGGGACGATGGTTCTAAAGGTAACTTTGCCAACCGTAACAGCTATGTAGGGTTAGCCAGTGGCGCGCACAGTTTACGTGTGGGGGTTTATGATACGCCGTTTAAAGTGGTCGCATCTAAATGGGGCGTGTTTGGTGATTCTGTAGGAGAGCGTCGTGCTTTATTAGGCGCGAGTTACAGTGACAATAATAAATTAAACCAGCGTCCGGATAATGTGGTGATGTATAAGTTTAAAAATGACTCTTTAAAATTCCAAGCGATGTATGCCGTAGATCCTGAAGATCAAAAAACAGGGTCTATTGATGACAATGATCGCTCTGTCTTGAGTACGGGTGTGTGGTGGAAACTGGATAATGTACAGTTGTCTGCGGCGTATTCGGATTGGAAAAAACACAGTAAAATGGGCGATGGAACCACGTTACGTGTTGCGGCAACAGTGGGTCTTGGCAGTCACCAGATAGGAGCCATTTATGAAGATATTACGCCAGATATCACCAACTCTTGGGATCGCAGTGCTTATGGTGTGAACTGGAAGTGGAAGTTTGCTTCCAATACGGATGTTCGTGCACAGTACATTGTGGTGGATGATGCCAAAAATCAAGTGGATACCGGTGCAACCAAAATAGCCTTAGGTCTGTTCCATAAATTGGATAAGAGTGCCGAAGTCTATTTAGCGTATGGCGCAACCGATAACGAGGCGAATGCAAGCTTTCAAGCGGTAGACGGTGGACACGGTGATGAAGTGAAAACCGTTAATGGGGGTAGCCCAAGCTCGGTGTCTGTTGGTTTAATTTATAAGTTTTAAAACGTTTAAGTATCCGCTTCATAAGCTTTTTTCTCCTTCCCCCACGAGTAGAAAAGTCTTAGGGAGTGAATAAAAAATAAACGCCCTTCGTTGTCTGCGATTGCAACGAGGGGCGTTTATTTTGCCTATTTATAATAACTCAGGAGCCCTCAATAGGCATAGAGCAACGGTTTATAAGGCTACTCTTTAGCGGTTATTTGATAGTGCTTTCTGGCTTGATCCACTTTTTGGCAAAGCGATTCTAGGGCATTAATCAGTAGCGGTGGGGATTAGGGTTATAGATTCAGGTGAAGGTTTATTGACGCTAAAAACGATATACTTTTTTGGAGTCAAGGTGCTTAAACAGTACTTGATTTTGGCTTAGTTCGCATAGCCATAGTGCTTTGTTTTTTGGTTTTTTTTGTGCAAAGGCATTGGGAGTAAATAGCCCAATGCAAAGCCCTTGTTTGGTATCTCGGGCGGATGTGTATTCAAATGCTTGTACGCCAGCTTGTCGCATATCAGTGCCTAATTGTTGGGTAGTTTGATAGTGGCTTGGATGTGTTAAGTCTTCTTTATAAGCATGGAATTCAGAGCTTTGAAGCTGTATGCCATTGGGTGTTTTATAGCCAACTGAAAAAGAGTGGTGTTCTGTGTAAATTCTATTTTTAGGGGGGGGGAAGTTTTTAGAGCACATGGATTGCCAAAACAAGGTGCGGTAATAAGCCATTTCTGCCAGTACAGTGGGGATGGTTTTGGCGCCGTAAAATAAACTGGGTTCATGCGTGCCTCCAAATCGTGAACCCCATTTAAGTGGTGGGTATCTAAAGGGTGTTAGTAAAAGGTAATCATAAGCGTGAAAACAATCAAATGGGTAAGTAGGCTTACTGATTTCAAGCATTTGTTCGAGCAAAAATTGCTCATCTAGAGAGTCTACAAACGCCAAGGTGGCCACTTGTTCTTGGCTTTCTACCATTCGGTGTAATGTACCGGAGATTGGTTGAATGTGCGTTTCACCTTGGCAGGCATTCCAAATCATTAAACCTTGCTCCTAATGGCATCAACAAAGCGTAATACCTCCATTAAACCTTGAATGGTTTTGATTTGTTCGGCGGGAACGCCCCCCGTCATGGTATTTGGGGTGCGCATAAAATGTTGCATCCAAATTTTATCCCCCCCTGTTAAGGCGTAAAGCGCACGGGCAATACGAATTAAAATTAATGCCAGTTCTCCCTCTTTGCTTGTGGGGGAGAGCGTTGGATTTTTTTTAAGTTTGCTTATTACCGTTCGGTGTACACCTAATACTGAGGAAAGGTCTGTATTTGAAAGCCCAAGCTGTTCGGCAACATTAATTGTCGCTTTGGTTAATACGTCTTGTTGGTTTGGTACGGTTTGTCGCATGATACTCATAAAACTTTCCTTTTGAATACAAAAAACGTAACTACTCAGCGAGTAGTCAATTGGTAAGGTAACTGCTCAGATGGCGCCTGAAAAAGGTCAAATCAAGGCGAAAAATGTGAGTTTACACCTGTAAATGATCATTTTTTAACACAGAGTTGACCTTTTTCAGGGGCTAGCTGAGTAGTTACCAAAAAACAAGATAAGAGTTTGGAGTTCTATTTTCAACATATGGATTGATATGTGATTATAGCATTTTCAGGCCATCTTTTTCACCGGTTTTACGCGTTATTGAGAGACGCTTTGATAATGTTCTCTGGCTTGATCCACTTTTTGGCAAAGCGATTCTAGGGCATTTATCAGTCGAGCGGTGGGTCTTTGGTAGTGATTGTTGTTAAGCAGATAGATTTGTTCGTTTTTAACCGCTTGTAGATTGGAGTATTTTTGCCAAAAGGTCAGCCAATTTTGTTGAAAACTGGCTTGTCCGCCTAATAAAAACAGTTGGGGGTTTCGCTCAAATAAGCTCTCTAAGCCAATACTTGCCGTGAGCTTGGGGAGGTCGTGATAGCTGTTGGTGGCGCCACATGCAGCAATGGCTTGGCTAATAAACTGATCGCCATTCATGGTAATAATGGGTTGGTGCCAAATTTGATAAAAGCTGCTAATGGGTGTGCGGTGTTGGTAGGTTTGCCGAATGCGATTGAGCGTGTCTCTTAATGCTTGTGCGGTTTGTTGGGCTTGAATTGGGCTACCAACGTATTTACCCAATTGCTCAATTCGGTAGGGAATGTCCTCCAAGGTTTTGACCTCAAACAGCTGTACATTAAACCCCAACTCTTTAAGACGTTTGATGTCCTGTGGGCGGTTGCCCGATGTCCAGCCTAAAATCAGGTCGGGATTGAGTTCAATAATTTTTTCTAAGTTGATGGCATTGTAACCGCCAATAATCGGTTTTGTGAGCGCTTCTTTGGGGTAGTCTGAATAGGAAACTACGCCCACAATTTTCTCCCCCCCCCCTGCGGAGTAAAGCATTTCAGTAATGTGTGGGGCAAGTGAAATGATGCGTTGGTAGGCGATTTCTTGCGTGCCATAGGCTGAATGGGGGGTGGCAAAAATTAGAAAATAGAGTAAGTAAAGACTAAGGGGTTTCGTGGCATTTAATTGTGGCATGGGCGAGATTATCCTTATGTATTTTGAACAATAATAGCGAAAATTATCAGGCTATAGAGAAACATATCCACACGATTACGGTGGCTTAAACACCGTTTAACATGCTGTTTGGTCAGTTGTTTGGTGGCATTGTGATGACCAAAATAGGGCTTGGGTTTGAGTTGGCCAAAGTAGACGGTATCGCCACCCAGTTGGGCGTTTATATTGAGCGCCATGGCGGTAATGGGGTGGCCTGCATTGGGGCTGTCGTGTTGTTTTCCTTGGGGGTAAAACTGCCATAATGGCCATTTTAGGTTGACGATCATAATGAGCAGTGCGGTGATTCGAGCAGGAACCCAATTGACGATGTCGTCCAGTTTGGCGGAGGCTTTGCCAAATTTTTCGTAGCGTTCGGTGCGGTAGCCGACCATGGAATCAAGCGTGTTAATGGCTTTATAGAGTGCGATGCCGGGCAGACCAAACAGCAGTAAATAAAACAGCGGGGCAATGACGCCATCGCTTAAATTTTCGGCATAGGATTCAATGCCTGCTTTATAGCAGTCGCTGTTATTGAGCGTTTGGGTGTCTCGGCTGACCAGATGTTTTAAGGCGTCTTGAGGGTGTGGCATTTGTATTAGCTGTAAAACGCTGTCGTGCAACATACGGTGTGCAATGAGGGTTGAGGCGATGAGTGAGAGGCTGGCGATGAGAAACAGTTGGGAGAGGGGGGGGGAGAAAATTAAACTCATTTCCACAAGCAGTTGTTGCACGGCATAAGCGATGCTTCCGACCAATAATAGGGTAAACAGCGTGAGCATGACTCCTCTTGCGATGCTTTTTTGAAAGGCTTTTTTTTCAAACCATTTAATAGCGTCGCCAATGAATATAACGGGGTGTTTAATGCCATTAAATTCACCAAAAACTCGATCTATGAGCAGGGCTAAGAGAGCAATGATTAAAATATCGGCACCATGAAACAGCATAAAATTTTCTCCCCCCCCCTTATTTGGATAACACGGGATGTTTTTGTTCGATTTGAGTCAGTGCTTCAATCAATTGTTGATTTTGTGGCTGAGATTTAATGGCGATGCGAATGTGATGGCGACCAAGCCCAAAGCTGTCGCAGGGTCGGATGAGGATGTTAAAAGAGTGTAATTGTTGTGACAACCATTGGGCATTGACATGTATTTTTACGAGCAAAAAATTAGTTTGGCTGGAATGCACCTGTGCCACCAGCGGCGATTGTTGTAGGGCGGTTATAAAGCGTGGTCGTTCCGTGGTTAAAAATTGTTGCGTGTTATGAGGGTGTGCTAAATCGTTGAGTGCCGCGCGTAAAAAATGTTCGTCCAAGACTGAAATCGGCCAGCTTGACCACTCTATTTGGGTGAGGGCGTTGGGGTGTGTAAACAGTGCGCCAATGCGAATGCCGGGGCACGCGTAATATTTGGTGAGCGACTGCAAAATGATTAATTTTGGCCATGCGTTGAGCTGTTCACGAAAACTAAGCTCTGCTTGAAATCCAATAAAAGGTAAAAAAGATTCGTCTACCCAAAACCAACATCCTATTGTTTTAAGCTGTTGTATTAAAGGCATTAAGCTTTTAGGGGGGGTAAAATTTCCTTGAGGAGTGGAAGGGTTCACCAGTACCACCACGCTGTTGGCGGTGAGTTGTGTCAGATGTTGCTCACTTAGCTGGGTTTGATTAAATACCTCAATCACCGTTTGACTATAGGCCGTGGCACCGCGTTGGTATTCGCTGTAAATGGGGGTAAATAGAAGCGTTGTATCGGGTTTTAGGTGCGAAAATAGGGTTAAAATGGCGCTGGAAATGCCATTGGTTAAGGTGATTTGATTGGGCGAAAGATCAAAGGTGTTTGCAAGGGACTCGGTTAAGGCGTGGTAGTGATTGTCAGGGTAGTGAACCAGTGCTGTTTGAGCAGATTGAGTGATTTTTGTCCAGTCCACTGTAGGCTGTATTGGGTTAATGCTGGCCGAAAAATCCAGCACGGTTTGTAAGCTGTGTTCGGTGCTGTTGGGCTGTGTTTGGGCAAATTGGTAAACTTGTCCGCCGTGTGGTGTCGCTGTCATAGTGTGTTTGAAAAGTCCAAGTAGTGATAGCCATAATCTCCATCTGTTCGGCGTTTAGCATGGTGTAAATTGAGCGGAATGGGAAAAGAGAATAAGGGGCCGTCGGTGACAACGGTATGAAATTCACCCCCCTCTGCACACACATCAATGCCCAGTGCTTCGAGTGCTTGAATGGTCTCTAAATTAAAGGGGCTTCCTAAAAAGTGGGCAGGGACTTTTTGGGGCAAAATGGCAATAATGGTGGCTTGAAAGCCTGCATCAATAAATTCTTGTACCAGCGTTCGATGATCTTGAAGCCACAATGGAAATAACGGCGTAGTATCGGTGGCATCTCCTTGTTGCACTTGCCAATCTTGATGGGCTTGTAAATCAATATCGCCCAATACTAAATGGCTTGTGCCAACTTGTTTCATCTGGTTAAGGGCAAGTTGGAATTGCTTTAAGTAGTCGGCACTGGTGGTGGGTTGCGCTAGCAGAACGGTGCCCAGTGCGTTGGCTTGTTGCTCAATGATGCCCTTTGGAAGGTGGTGTGCGCGTGACAGCGTATTGTGTTCGTTCATCATGGTGAGTAGCCCGGTTAAACGGTGCCCTTGTTGTTGCATTTTATACAGAGCCAAGCAGGCATCTTTTCCACCACTCCAAGCGGTGTAAAAAGGGGTGGGCGTATTGCGTGATGGCATTTAAAAATCCACCCCAATTTGGGCTTTAATCCCATTTTTATAGGCGTGTTTGATCTCTTTAATGTCAGACACGGTATCGGCAATCTCTTTAAGTTCGGCCAGTGCGCTGCGTCCTGTCACCACAACGTGTTGCATAGAGGGACGGTTTTGTAATGCGTCCAGTACGGTTTGTTTTTCTAAATATTGATAGCTTAGTAGATAGGTGAGTTCGTCTAACACCACCAAATCGTATGAAGGATCGCTCAGCATGTTTTGTGCAATGTCCCATCCTTTTTTTGAGGTGAGGATATCTTGGGTTTTATCTTGTGTATCCCACGTAAAGCCATCGCCTAATACGTGCCAATCGCAGTTAGGCTGGGCGCTAAAAAAAGCCTCTTCGCCTGTGTCGGTACGGCTTTTGATAAATTGGCACACACCCACTTTCATACCATGGCCTAAGGCACGCGCCACCATGCCAAAGGCGGAGGTGGATTTTCCTTTTCCGTGCCCCGTAATCACCAGTAAAATGCCTTTCTCATCGGTGGCGTTGGCCATGGAGGCTTCAATTTGGTTTTTTTTGCGTTCCATTTTGGTTTTATGAAATTGGGTTTGTTTGTCGTTTGTCATGTTTTGGGTTTCCTTGAAGGCGTTTGGTGCGCTTGGAGCGTTTCGAGGGTTCCTAGTGGAAGGCGCTGAATGGAGGCGTTTAATGCATTGGAGACTAAGTGTGCAAGGGTTTCGCCAAGCCGTGTGTGTTTGCCGCAATAGGGGATGATATTGCCTTGAGGCGCACAACAAATGGCGGTGGAATCGGTGCCCGTCCCCGTTGCAATTTTTTGAGATACGGGGCTTTTAATGTTAAGCGATTGCAAGGTGGCCGCTTTGGCTTCGGTAATGATGCTCAGAGCTTCCACCATGGTTTTATCTTGCAGGGGCGTATCAATCATAACAAAAATATTAATGGTGCCTTGAGGTAAGTTTTCTTCAAATAGGTGGGGGTAATCGGCGGCATCGCCTGCGCGTCGGGCATTGGCTAAGCCACAGGTTAATGCAACGGTCACGGTGACCGCTTCAATGGTTTGACTGAGCACTCTTAGTGAGTTCATTGACGCGGCGGTCATCATGCCAACGGTGGTGTTTTGCAGTGAGAGTGTATTGCTGGCAACGTGCTGTAATGTGTCTTGAGGCGACGGGTGGCAGAGCGAGTTCTCATAAGGGCAGTGACCGACCTTTAAGTTGAGTAGATGGTTGGCATGACTGACCAAGCCACCGTTTAGCTCAGCTGAGCTAAGCACTCGATAGGCTTGCGGCAGGGAGATTAAGGTAAGTTGTTTGGTGCGTTCAATCGATAGGGATTGATAATCGATTTTCATGTTGGTTCCGTGTTTTGCCATTGGTTATAGAAAACCACCTGTTGCTGACTGAGTGGTTTGCGCCAGTTTTCTTTTTCGAGCATGGGTATTGGGTAAAATTCTTTTACATGCCCTAAACATAAGATGGCGATGGGGCGACCACTGTCTTCAGGATGGTCTTCGGGAATGTTTAATAGCGAGGCAACCGCACTTGGGTCAAATAGCGATACCCAGCCCACGCCAATCCCTTCGGCACGAGCTGCTAGGGCTAAATTTTGAATGGCACAGCCTACAGAGGCAATGTCCATTTCAGGCAGGGTTCGTCGTCCAAATACCTCTTGGCTGCGTTTGTCAGAGAGGGTAACCACCATGACTTCGGCACACTCTAAAATGCCCTCTACCTTGAGCTTCATAAATTCATCTTTGCATTTGTTGAGCGCCGTTGCCGTCAATTGACGCTCTGTTTCGACCATTTCGTGGAGTTTTTGGCGCAGTTTTGGTTGTGTGATGCGAATAAAACGCCACGGTTGCATTAATCCCACACTGGGGGCGTGATGTGCTGCATGGAGCAAGCGATTGAGCAAAGTAGGGTCAATGGGTTGCTTTAAAAAATGGCGCATGTCCCGTCGTTGTTCTATGGTTTGGTAAACGGCCTCTATTTGGTGCGGTAAAAAGGCATTTTGTAAGGGCAGAGCAGGTGATGTTGTCGGTGTTTGGTTGAGTATTTGAAATAACAGCGTGGTATTTAAATGCTCTTCCAAACAATCGGCCAGTCGTTCCAGCTGTTGTTCTCGCACGGCGTGAATATCAAACGTGGTTTGTGGGGTAAAGCCTGCCCAAGTTAAGAGTTGATTTAGGGCGTTGGGTTGATCAAATAACCCGTGTAGATAGGTGACCATTAGTTGATTATCTTCTGAAATCGCACCGTCTGTATTGCCATTTTGCAGTTGAATGGCCGCCTGTTTGGGATACCCCGTGGTTTGCCCTGCATGAATTTCATAGCCTGTTACGGCAACGGGTTGGTTATCACACGCTTCTTTGTTACATAACAGTGTGCCCGTAACATTGCTCAGGGTTTTTTGTGGGGTCAGAGTCGTTTGGTAGTCAAAAAAGCCTAAGCCCGCTTGTTTTTCTTGCTCGCTTTCAATGTGTTCAGGGTCTAAAATCCATTTT
>JAKITH010000031.1 GCA_021648185.1 Thiomicrorhabdus sp.
CTGGCACGGGATAATAAGGCGTTGTTTAACTCAAACGTGGGGTTTTCGGTGGTCGCGCCAATAAAAATGAACGTGCCATCTTCCACGTAAGGTAAAAAAGCATCTTGTTGCGATTTATTAAAGCGGTGCACTTCGTCCACAAAAAACAGGGTGCCTTGCTTAAATTGCTCGCGGTGCAGTTGCGCTTGCTCTACCGCGGCTCTAACGTCTTTTACCCCCCCCAATACGGCGGACATGCTAATGAATTGCAGCTCAGACTGTTTGGCAATCAACCGTGCTAGGGTGGTTTTTCCCACCCCTGGAGGCCCCCAAAAAATCATCGAGTGCAATGAACCCGAATCCAACATGCGAGAGAGCGCACGTTTTGCCCCCAATAAGTGGCTTTGCCCTACGTAATCGCTAAGACAGCTTGGTCTTAAACGATCGGACAGGGGTTGATAGACCGCCATTAAAGGGCTTCGCCCACCAAGTCTACGCCTTCGGGCACGTTAAATTGAAAGTTTTTGAGCGGAATAACGTGATTGGATTCAATATTATAAAACCGAACTTTGGTGATATTGTCGGCACTTTGATACATCCAAACTTCACTCATCTCCCCCGACTTCATTCCCACTTCAATGCTTTGAAAATAGGTAGATCGCTTGGGCACTAAGTTGTACCAATCCATACCATTGCGATGTCCCGCGTCTAAAATGGTGAATTTATCTTCAATGTTTTCATCGTACAAAATCCAACTAAGAGGAATATCCCCTTTCACGTCTTCAATGGGGCGCACGGTGACTTGATCTAGATCCTCATCAAACACCCATAAGTTCACCCCATCAATCACAATTTTTTGGGGCGTTGGGGTGTCGTATTTCCAAACCAGTTGGCCGGGACGATTAAGCTGAAAGCTGCCTTGTGCTTTATTGAGTGCAAACACACTTTCGTCGGGCTGAATTTGCTCAAAATCGGCACTGAACGTTTTTAAGTTATTTACGTAGGCTTGTAAAGAGGCTTGAGCATGAACTAACGTTCCTAAGCCAAAAAGCCCTAAAAACGCCACTGTTTTGATCTGTTTTTTAAACATCACTGTGTCTCTTATTCCTGTGGTTTGGGCGCTAATACTTCACGATTTCCGTTGGGCCCTGAGGTTGAAATAACCCCTGCGGACTCCATCGCTTCAACAATTCGTGCCGCTCGATTATAGCCAATTCTAAACTGTCTTTGTACTGAGGAGATAGAAACACGCCGCCCTTCGGTCACAAACGCCACGGCGGCATCGTACAAATCGTCTTGTTCAGCGTCGGTTGAATCACCTTTGCCGCCATCTTGATTGCTTATGCCTTGAGTAATCGCATCTAGGTAACGAGGCTCACCTTGGCTGCGTACAAAATTGGCCACCCGATGCACTTCTTCATCGCTTACAAATGCGCCATGTACTCGCTTAGGATTGCCTGAACCGGGGGGCAAAAAGAGCATGTCGCCCATTCCGAGTAGCTGCTCTGCTCCCCCTTGATCTAAAATGGTTCGGGAGTCAATTTTGGTGCTGACCATAAAGGACATTCGCGTGGGAATATTGGCTTTAATTAACCCTGTAATAACATTCACCGACGGTCTTTGGGTGGCTAAAATAAGGTGAATTCCTGCGGCACGCGCCTTTTGTGCAATTCGCGCAATTAACTGCTCTACCTCTTTACCGACCACCATAATCATGTCGGCAAATTCATCCACCACCACTACAATACAGGGCAAGGTTTCGAGTGTGGGTGGTTTTTCGCCCAGCTCGTGTCCGTAATTGGCAACTTGTTGATGCAGTGGGTCAATTAACGGTTTGCCTTCATCAATGGCTTTTTGGACTTTTTCATTAAAGCCCGCAATGTTTCTAACGCCTAGCTTGGCCATCAGTTGATAACGGCGATCCATTTCAAAAACACACCAACGCAATGCATTTGCCGCTTCGCTCATGTCGGTGACGACGGGCGTAAGCAAGTGTGGAATGTCATCATACACCGACAGCTCCAGCATTTTAGGATCGACCATAATTAAACGAACTTGCTCAGGCGTGCTTTTATACAACAAGCTTAAAATCATGCTGTTTACCCCCACCGATTTACCCGAGCCAGTGGTTCCTGCAACCAACAAGTGAGGCATTTTGGCAATATCCGCAATCACGGGATTACCTGCAATGTCTTTTCCTAACCCAATGGTAAGTGGCGATTTGGCCTCCTGAAACGCCTCAGAAGAAAGCACTTCTCTAAATCCCACAATCTCTCGTTGCTCATTTGGGATTTCAATGCCCACCACCGACTTGCCCAAAATAACATCCACCACACGCACCGATTGTACCGACAGCACACGCGCCAAATCTTTGGCTAAATTGTTAATTTGACTGACCTTCACCCCTGCGGCGGGTAGAATTTCAAAACGTGTGACCACCGGCCCAGGTTGCACCGATTCCACCTTAACGGTGACACCAAATTCAAGCAAACGTTGCTCTAACAGACTGGACAAAGCCGCAAGCTCTTCGGTTGAAAACCCCTCATCATACTCAGGCGCTTCGTCTAATAACTCTAAGCTGGGTAAATCGCCCGACTCAACGACGGGCAATACAGTACGCGTTTGTTGTTTTTGCCCTATTTTAACGTCTGAAGCCAACGGTTTATCGTCGGATAAGGCACCAGAACCGACGCCATCTTTTGCGTTAGCAGGCTTGTTATTAACAACCGCAGAATTGGCATTTTTTTTAGCCAGTTTTTCAGCTATGATTTTTTTCAAGGTATTTGAAGGGGATTCTTTTTCAGGACTTTTATTTTTATTTGTTTCTAATAAACGTTGAATTTCAGAAGCGGATTTAGAACCCTCTTGAACGCTTTTGGCCAACTCTTTGTCTGCTTTTTTATCTTTAAAATCGGCGGTTACATCCTGAAGATGCGCATAAAAGAAACGCCCAAACTTCCAAGCATATTTACCCGTCCAC
The DNA here is from genome assembly GCA_021648185.1 of Thiomicrorhabdus sp. Next base: position 2,960 of record JAKITH010000031.1, read on the forward strand.
TCTGAAATGGTTAACCAAGAGCAACTGGTTAACATACTAAAAGCCACCGCAAACAGCACCAATAAAACCAGTGTACTTCCTAATAAATCAACACTTGAAACCAACCAATTACTAAATTCATACCCCCATACCCCTCCAGCGGAATAAGGCAGTTGAATTAACTGCATTTGAGGCTCTAAATATAAATTTGCCAAGCCGGCCCCTGCGGTAATGAGCATCATTAATCCAACTAAGCTCACAATAAAGCGTACATAATCCAACTCATTGCCGGTACGAATTTTAAGTGTTACCCACCCCGCAAATAAAATTCCAAACGGAATCAAAACCCCAAAGACACCAAACATGTACAGCACCATCGAAGCCAGCCATGCGCCCGTCTTGCCACCATAGTTAGAAATGTCATGTACGCTCCCCACCGAATCAAACCCAGGATCTTGCGGGTTATAACTAAAGAGCACAATAAACAAGAAAAAAGCCAATCCAATGCAACTTAACACCACACCATCTTTTAAAAGCCATGCAAACTGTGTGGCCGTACTGGTGGATGTTTTTTTGGATTCGGCTTTACGCTCTGTTGAAGATTTTACTTTGGGCTTGGCAGGTTTAAACGTCATGAACTCTTCTAAAATTCGGAAACAGGGGATTTAATCTCAATATTCTTTAGAGACACTCTCAAAAACTGCTAAAATTTTAGCACATAACCCCAGATTAAAAAGATAAAAAGGAAATCCAGATGGCGACAAAGCATTGCAAACTACTGATTTTAGGCACTGGCCCAGCAGGCTATACGGCGGCGGTTTATGCTGCTCGTGCTAATTTAGACCCCGTTATGATTACAGGGATGCAACAAGGTGGACAATTGACCACCACCACCGAAGTGGATAACTGGCCGGGCGATCCTGAAGGATTAACAGGCCCTGACTTAATGCAACGCATGCAAAAGCACGCCGAACGCTTTGATACCGAAATTATTTTTGACCACATTCATACCGCTGAATTAACTCAAAAACCGTTTAAACTTATTGGAGATTCCGCAGAATACACCTGTGATGCGTTGATTATTGCAACAGGCGCTTCTGCCAAGTATTTAGGGCTAGAATCCGAAGAAGCGTTTAAAGGCAAAGGCGTATCCGCCTGTGCCACCTGCGATGGCTTTTTCTACCGTAATCAAAAAGTCGCCGTCATTGGGGGGGGAAATACCGCCGTTGAAGAAGCACTCTATTTATCCAACATTGCTGATGAAGTGACCATTGTGCACCGTCGTGACAAATTCTCCTGTGAAAAAATCCTTGCCAAACAACTGCAAGAAAAAGCTGACAACGGCAACATCACCATCGAATTTAATCAAACCTTAGATGAAGTGCTTGGTGACAATATGGGCGTAACGGGTATGCGCTTAAAAAGCATGAAAGATGACTCCACCAAAGAACTTGAACTGTCAGGCGTATTTATCGCCATTGGTCATAGCCCTAATACAGGAATTTTTGATGGACAACTTGATATGGACCATGGCTACTTAACCGTACAAAGCGGCCTAAAAGGCAATGCCACCCAAACCTCAATTCCCGGTATTTTTGCCGCAGGGGATGTGATGGATCAACACTACAAGCAAGCCATTACCTCTGCAGGCGCAGGGTGCATGGCCGCTTTAGATGCTGAAAAATACCTAGATAACTTATAATTTTTAAATTTTATTTTACAAATTAAGCATAAACACTTATATTAGTGTCAAAAATTAACTTGGACCCCCTATCATGAAAAAAATTTTACTAATCTCTCTTGGCCTTGCATTAGCTCCTTCTGCTTTTGCAGACAAAACCAATTTAAATACCATTGAACAAAAAGCCAGTTATACGCTAGGCGCAGACATTGCAAAAAACTTTCGTAGTCAAGGGCTAGAAATTGATGTAGACGCCTTCTCACTAGGCCTAGAAGATGCTTTACAAAACCGCGACCTTAAACTCAACGAAGAAGAGATGATGGCCGCCATTAATGCCGTAAAACAAAGAATGCAAAAACAGCAGCTTGAAAAGCAAAAATCCATTGCTCGCAAAAATCTAGATGAAGGCAAAGCCTTTTTAGCTGAAAATGCCAAAAAAGAGGGCGTAATTACCTTAGACAGTGGCGTTCAATATAAAGTCTTAACCGAAGGAAAAGGCGAGTCCCCTACCCCAGAAGACACCATTACAGCTCACTACCGTGGCACATTACTGGATGGCACTGAATTTGATAGCTCCTTTAAACGCAATACCCCCTTAACACTGCAAATGGGCAGCGTAATTAAAGGCTGGGGCGAAGTATTAAAACTGATGAAGTCTGGCGCTAAGTGGGAAGTCTACATTCCTTCCGACATGGCTTATGGTGAAAAAGGGGCAGGAGATGCAATTGGGCCAAACCAAGCTCTCATTTTCACCATCGAACTAATCAAATTTGAATCCCCAAAATCTAAAGAGTAGTTCATCTCCCACCTCCTTAAAGGGAGGGCTAAAACGCCAGTCCTCCCCTTTTATTCAAACGTTAGCAATATCACTACATCATACGCTGGCGTTTCATAAGGGTGAGCTGTTAACAACGCTTGAATCGCCTCGCGTATACTCGCTTCATCACACACCATCTCTACACGATACTCATCAACAACTTCAACCTCATTAACCGACCCTAAAAAAGGATTACTCCCCTCTAACGCTCTAAACTGCCCCTGCCCTTTTACCTGCCAAGCACAGCAATCATACAGTCCTATTTTGCCAGCTCCTGCTATAAACATCGCCTTTTTAACCTCTTCTAAATGGCTCTCTGGTACAAAAAAACTGATTTTATACATGATCTCTCCATATTTTTTTTAAAAACGTATGTAAAACTTATTAAATTCAATACAATAGAGGCCTATTTTTTCAAACGCCTATCTTTGTAAGAGGAACACACCTATTATGCGCCGCCTATTAATCACCTATACCGTTATATTAACACTTGGAATTTCATCCATGTTATCAGGCATTCACCACCTTGCGAATGTGGCAGGGTTTATTGGTGCCATTGCTTTATTACTTGTCTTTTTTAAAGATCGTGATGAAGAAGAGACGGAAGCGGACATTAAAAAACGTCGCTATTGGTATGTTGTATGTGGAAGCGGCATTTTCTTTAGCTTAATTTTTGGTAGCTTTTGGAATGACCACATGGGAAATATGATTTAAGACCCTAGCATAAAAAAAGCCCTGTTTTACAACAGGGCTTTTACCATTTTATGATTTAACCAACAACTAACGCTTAGAACAACTCAATCTCCCCTTCATCCATTGAATTCAAGCTAACCCGTTTCATTCTTGACGCCTCAATCTCTTGACGTTTTTGATGAATTTTTTGACGAAAAACTTCTACGCGCTGTTTATACTCTTCTTCATCTACCGTTGGGTTTAAACGATTTTCTTCTAAAAAGGCATTAATTTCACTTGAAAATTGATTTAAGTTCTCTAAATGACTCCCCACCTGATCCACCAACTGACGCACAATGTCTTCAAACTGTAGAGAGCGCATTGCATCTGAAACACTGCCTTCAATGGCCGTAATCAACCCTGAAAAACTGCCCAGCTTGCTTGAGATTCCCTCATTCATTTCATCCAGTTCTGCCAACATGGTGTTCATTTTTTCTTGAGAGGAGTTGGCGTGTTCCATGTCTTTTGAAGCGGTTTCACTTACAATGTTTCGAACCTGATTGACCATCGATTTAGCCGCTTCTGCTTGCTTACGAATTTGTTCATTTAACACGTTTGAATTAATCGACAGCTTACGTACTTCATCGGCCACTACCGCAAACCCACGCCCTGCTTCACCCGCTCTGGCCGCTTCAATGGCGGCATTCAATGCCAGCAAATTAGTTTGATCTGCAATTCCTTTAACGTCTTCTAACAGGTGGAAAATGGATTCAATTTGACCGACCATTTCATCAATTTTAGCCACGGTCTGATTGCTTCGTTGACTGGTTTCAATGAGTAAGTTAATTAAATACTGCAAAACCACCTTAATTTCAGCTGAAAACTGCTTAATGCTCATTTCACCGCTGGCATCGCCATCGCCACCTAAGTTATCAAGTAGCGCCAATACCAAGTCATATTGCGATCGTGTTTGTTCGTGTAATCCAGAAAAGCTGCCATTGAGCGTTTCGATGGACTCTGAAATTAACTCTTTAATTTGAACAAGCTCTTCGCCAACCACGCCGACCTCGTTGCCCACGACCGAGTCGACATCACTCATAATCAATTGCAAGGATTCATCAGCTACCGTAACCCTTACCACGGGCTCGACTACTTGAGGGGAATTCTCCTTATGTTGGTCTTTTACCGCCGGTGAAGCGACCGTACTGGCAACTCTTGCCACCATAAACGCCCAAACAAAAGAGACCAACAATACCATTACAACCCCTAAAACAGGAATATTTAACAGTGTTACCCCTCCACCGATTAAAGTGGCAAGCCAAGCAGGCCAATATGCAGTTAAAATGTGTGGCATGTTCATTTCCTTAATTTAAGCTCAAAAGGCGGTCTAACGCATTTTTTAGAATTCATCTAATCCAAAGCAGGTTTAATGCCAAACAACACTAAAAGACCTTTGCACGAAAGGATTTGGTCAATACCTTAATCCCCAGATAGAAAATACGTTAAACCAGCTCTAAAATTTTCTGCGGAATATCGTTTAAGGATAAAACATAATCTGCGGCACCTAATTTAACCGCTTCACCTGGCATACCCCACACCACACTGGAGTTTTCATCTTGAGCAATGGTTGGCGCTTTTTTCGCCTGCATCTCCTTCATTCCTACCGCACCATCGGCTCCCATTCCGGTCAATAACACACAAATGGCATTGGCACCAACCGTGTCCGTTACGGAACGAAACATAACATCCACAGCGGGTTTGTGGCGATTAACGGGTGGACCATCATTTAAACGACACACATAACCGCCGCCCTCTTTAACAACCATTAAATGTTTGTCTCCAGGTGCAATATAAACATTACCCGATAAAATAGGTTGTCCATCTTTTGCATGATACACCGTCATCTCCGAAACCGTATTCATCCGTTTGGCAAACGGCAAACTAAAGGTGGCGGGAATATGCTGTGTAATAACAATGGCTGGTGTACTGGCAGGCAAACGCATGAGCACTTCTTTAATGGCCTCGGTTCCCCCTGTCGAGGCTCCTAGTGCAATCACTTTATTGGATGATCTTACCGAGGTACGCGTTGTTGCATTACCTACATTACGAGGCACGGCTTTTGCAAGTACGGGGGGAGCCTTTAGATTTGCAGTATAGCGATTATATTGGCGCTCTAAACTTGCTTTACTGACCTTAGATGCGGTTTTTATTTTACGGCAAATTTCTTGCGTATACGCTTCAAAGGTATTGGCAAGGTTAATTTTAGGTTTGGTCACAAAATCAACCGCGCCTAAATCCATCGCCTCAAACGTAACGTCGGCGCCCTTTTCTGTTAGGGTTGATACCATCACGACTGGCATAGGGTGTAATCGCATTAAGTTTCTTAAAAAGGTCACTCCATCCATTTTAGGCATTTCAACATCCAATGTAAGTACATCAGGATGTAAGGCTTTAATTTTTTCTCGTGCATCAAACGGATCAAATGCCGTACCAACGACGTCTATTTCTGGATCCGCAGAGAGCATCTCTTCTAACATCTGTCTCACTAAAACAGAATCGTCCACAATTAAGACTTTAATGGGTGCTTTCACAATACTTCCTTTTTTATTTTAATGTAACGACTCAGCTAGCCCCTTAAAAAGGTCAACTCTGTGTTAAAAAATGGACATTTACACTTGTAAACTCACATTTTTCGCCTTGATTTGACCATTTTCAGGAGCCATCTGAACAGTTACATTTTTAAAAGACCTTTACATGAAAGGGGCGCTAGAGAATTATTTAATTTTTTTATAAATGGTTTGACCTAATAACTCAAAACGTTCGCATACTTTATAAAGAGATTCTGAATGCCCAACCATAAGATGACCTCCTAGGGGAAGCTGATCGGCGTAACGGTTAAACAGTTTGCTTTGCGTAGGCTTATCAAAATAAATCACCACGTTGCGACAAAAAATAACATCAAACGTCTCTTTAAAAGGCCACGCATCCATTAAGTTGAGCTGCCCAAATTCAATCATGCTCTGTAACTCAGGCTTGGTTTTAACAAACCCCGCTTTAGCCCCCTCTCCCTTCATAAACCAGCGATTTTTTCGTTCTTCTGATATGCCTTTTAAGCGATCCATCTTATAAACACCCATCTTTCCAGTGTTCACAACATTTGAATCTAAATCGGTTGCAATCACCTTAGCATCCCATCCCGCAGGAATCGCTTCTTTTAATACAATGGCGATCGAATATGGTTCCTCTCCTGTTGAACAACCTGCCGACCAAATTCGTATTTTTTTAGTCGCGGCATTCTTTTTTAAAAGCTCTGGAATCACGGTCTCAGAAAGGTATTCAAAATGATGATTTTCTCTAAAGAAAAAGGTTAAATTTGTGGTGATTGAATTAATCAAATGAATAAATTCCGATTCTCCCTGTTGCTCAACATAATTTAAGTATTCATGAAAAGCGGATAAGCCTAGAAATCGAATGCGCTTGGCGAGTCGGTTATACACCAAATTATTTTTAGAATCATTTAAATCAATGCCCGCAAAATCATACGCAATTTTTTGAACGCGCTTAAAATCCTTGTCTGTAAAATCAAACTCTCTTTCACTCATCGTTATCAAGCCTTTCGCTAATCTGT
>JAKITH010000032.1 GCA_021648185.1 Thiomicrorhabdus sp.
AAAAAATCAGAAAAAAATAGTGAATGGGCAGCATTCACCTCATTAAAGTATAGCGCTATTAGCGTTGGTGAGAAAAAAACGAAACTTACCTTACCTTTTATCAATCAAGCACAAAAAAATGCGGCAAAAAAATTGTGCGGCGAATTTGCAGCATTAACGTTAGGAGTCTCACAAACAACGGATCTTGATATTATTAAAGAGGTCATTAGAAAATCAACGACTCGGCATCAAATCAAATTTGCTAAGTTCTCTGGCATAATGTTTTACGTTGTACCAAAACTGGTCGGCATGCGAGTTAGCCTGCATTGCTCGATAAAGAAAACGTCGTAACTACTGAGTATAATAGGCCAGCCGCTCCTTAACTTTGGTTAAATATATTTTGCTTTCTTCAAACGGCAGTTTATCTTGAAACGTTTTTAATACCGTATCGGGTGACTCTAGATTAATAATCGCAAACGATTTTTTTAATACAGGACGACCTGAAAATGTCCTTGCAACGCTCGCCAACCCCGCGTTATAACTAACAATAGCACAATATAACCGGCTCAGCGGATCATCAATTCCCGCCAAATACGTGAAATACAGAAGATTAAAATAAGCAGAACCTAGCTCAATATTATTCACATTGTTATATAAGAAAGCGGGAGAAATAACCCGCTCATTACCATAAATTTTTTCATGCGCCTCCTTTCCTGATGTTTCAGGGTTTATCATTAATAAACCGTAAGCAGACTCAGACAGGGCCATGGGATTAAAAGAACTCTCCGTATGCATCAGCGACATGACAGCGGAAAAATTGATTTGGTATTTTTCCGCGTTCACTTTGACTACAGGCTGCTGTTTTTTCGCACGTCTTCGCAAAAAAGCAGAGGGTAATCTAATGGTTACGTGCTCTGAAAGCTGCCCCCCAACCTGCTGATTACCTGCGCCTTTGACAGCCTCCGCCAAAATACTTTCTTCGGTTCGGCTTGTGACTTGTTGTTCAGCGGGAAAAAATTGATAACCCGCATTAACTTGCTCAATAAACACAGAATCATCCATTGGTAACGCACTCACATCATCGGAAAAAGCCAACCCTAAAATAGAATCGCCTGGCGGAATGTCCCCTTTCACCACATGCTTAAAATCGCCCAACCGTTTTTCAATACCGGCAATCAAGACATCGTTTTCCACCGCTGATTTTGTATCCTGCGTTAAAATGTGACCCAAGTGATGTCGAATCGCATGACGTCTATTTTCTGCATTCCCGCCAGCAGATTCAATTTTTAAACTGTTTTTCTGAAAATCGACAATGGATCGCGTTTTCATATCTGAAGAATATTGAACCCAACGGTGATTGCTCGATAAAACGGGCAGCTCCCAAACTCGACGTATTGACTGTTTATAATCAAGAAACTCCTGCCTAATAATACGCTTATATTCCTTGAACTCATTCAACAATTCTTGTTGATATGCCTCAAATTCATCCTTATTTTGCCGTTTAAATTGCTCATTCTGTGCTTTAAATTCTTCAAAAGAAGAAGCAAATACGGGAGAACCTGCCAACAACAATAAAAACGCCCTTCGATCCATTATTTTTTCTTCACCCCAAAATAAGATTTAAACTCAAGCTCACTCATAATGCTACGTCGAAGCAACATTAAATCAATTTCACCCACACCGTACATATTTGGTTTAAAACTTTTTTGCAATTTCCCAAACGCTTCATCAAAAGCATCATCACCCAGCACTTCATAATTGGAAGCATCGCCGATCATTTGCAGTGTCGATTTATTGGTTACTGCATTAGCGGCGTAATGAACATAACCATAATAATATTTACGGAAAAAACCTTGCCGACCATAGTCATGAATTTGAAGAATTGAGGTCATGGCAGCACTAGAGTCCAAGGTATAATCCATAATATTATTGGCTTCAGAAAAACTAAATTTGCCCAGCTGCTTTTTCTCAATCCAATTAACCGTCGGATAGAAAGTATCTTTAAAGTTAATAACCGTGTAAGCCACCATGCGTTTTCCGAGAAAAAAAACAGTCAGCAGATATTTTCCTTTATAGTAATAGTAAACATTATACGTCTTGTTTTCTATTTGCAGGTCTTTTGTCACAACCGGCTTTTCAAATAAAGTTTCTCAGTAGTGTCCGGTTAAGGACTTGCTTGAAAATGTTCCTGATTTTGAGAGTCCAAATCGCCAGGGTCTGGGGGAATCACCTGAGATCCTCGTGTTTCATTTAGAATCTTAGTCCGTAGTTCTCTGACTCGTTTTATCGACACGCGCTCTCCATGTTCCTCATGGCAATAGATGGCGAGCAGGAGGTAAGTAATCAGGCCTGATAAGATTTGCACCATCAACCCCTGCTTACTGCGAGCAATGAGATGATAAACACGCAAGTGACGCTTCCACCAAGCAAAAAATGACTCGATTTCCCAGCGTAGCTTGTATACAAGCGCAACATCTTCGGCACTGAGATCAAACCGACTGGTCGCTACCCAGTATTTTAACCCGTCAACCACATAGCCTACGAGCCGAAGTGGCTTCTTTGTTTGCTTCTCTCCTTTTTTTCCCAGTAATACTTTGGCATCGTAAAAAACGAGACTGCCTGCCTCAACAGAGTAAGCTTTCAAGCACGTTTTGTGCGTGTTTGCTTTGATACGACAGACAAAGTGTTTGTCGTCTGCCTGAAGCTGATCAAAATTTTGATGGTGTTGATAGCCTCTATCCATAACCCCGGTCTGCCCGGGTTTAATGATGTCATGCACAAAAGGCCGTTCGTTAGATTTGCCATCAGTTAAAAATAATTTCTGCGGGATTCCTTGATTAATATCAAAACCCAGATGAAGTTTGGCCTTTTTGGAGCCGCTGCGATAATCAGCCCAAGCCATTGAGAGAACGGAATCGATAAGTGACCCATCAATGGAGACAAGCTCACCTAGTTGGACATATTTTTTAGGTAAAAGTGAACCCGCTTGTTTTTGTAGTTGCTCAAAGACGGCCATGAATTGCTCAAGCCCGCGTTCATTAATGGCTTCTGAAAATGAACGTCGACTAATCCCCCCTTCAGGAGCGATATGGACGCGAGCAAAATCATCTTCTTGTAAAACCTGGATAAGGTGTCGCGCTGAGGTATGTTCTTCCAGGTGGAAGAACATAAGTGCGTTAAGTTAATCTTCAAAAGTCATTTTTAGTGGCCTACTTACCGCGAGACTCCAGCGCCGGAATCAGAGGAAAAATAGAAAGCAACCTGAAAGACGAAAGTGTCATCAGTTGCCAGAAACGCAGACAGTTTATCAACTTAATTAAAACCATGAACTGTAATTATGAAAAATGGTTACAGCTCATCTTCAGTCAACACCACCCAAAAGTGGATGGAACGCTGAGCTTGATACGGCATGTATTGACTCAGCTAGGGTGTGGTGCATACGTCAACGAGGCCAAACACTCGACGTTGAGCGGGCAAAGCTGGACGTCGGGTTCAGGCGAAAACGTTTGATGCCGTATTGAAAAATATAAAAAAAACAATCAGTTACCGATTTCTGATGGGCGATTGTGGTAATTTGGCAAGCTCAGGAATGAATGGGGAATTTAAGATTTCGGTATTCGCCCTGTTTAGCGTTCTAACTGAAATAAGGTATGAGAAAAAGTGTAATTAAATAACTGAAAAGCTATCGTTAGCGAAATAAATTTTATAAAATGGTTGGTTGGCGCATATTCTGCATTTGAGCCGGTTAGTTATATTCAATTGTATTTATGGAGACGGTTAGTATGAAAAGATTATTACTGGTATTTCGAACATTTTTTATTGCTGGGCTTATTGCGGGAAGCACAACAGCGTACGCTGCTGAACCAGTGATCTTTTTTTCTGATTTAATATCAGCGCCTAAAAGCGGGTGGGATTCATCCGAACCAGATAAAGGGGCGATCGTTACTATTTGGGGCCGTAATTTTGGAACACAAAGGGGCAGCAGCTACGTCACGGTTAATGGCATCAAACTAACAGCTGAATCAGATTATAAAGACGTCTGGGCAAAAACAAACAATCCTGTACCCTTTTTACAGACCATTACTTTTCAGTTAAACAGCAGTATGTCCAACGGCGACGGAACCATTTCCGTTAACGTCAATAATAAAACATCCAACACCATTCCATTTCGTGTTAATACCATTGGTTCAATTTATTTCATTGATGTAAATGCCTCAGGAGGGACTGGTACTTTATCAGACCCATGGTCAAATTTAAGAGATTTTATTGATGAAATGCAGCCTGGTGACGTCGGTTATTTCCGAGAAGGAACTTTTGATAAGATTTACAATGGCGGTAAATCAAATATCTGGGTACGTAAATCAGAAACGTCTGGAACGGCTCAGGATCCCATTGGATTCATCGGCTACCCGAACGAAGTGGCTATGTTCGACTCCTGGACAAATGGCCATAAATCAAATTTTAACAAAAGTATTCTTGTCGCATCTTATAATATGACTGTTGCAAAACTGGCCACCAAAGCCTTTGCACGTGGCATTGAGATTGGCCGCTACGGCAGGATTATCGGTAATGATACTATTGGCGTGCAGGAACTAATAGGAGGTGATGGAATTATTGTTACCGGTTCTGATGGCGTAAAAATATTGGGCAATACAGTGCATGGTGGTCGCTCAGGAGACCGTCTTGATCATTCTATTTATGTTGGCGGCTGTCAGGAGTTAGCAGGAAACGAGATTGCTTACAATTATTCCTATGATAACCTGATTGATCGCGGCCCACACTTCGTTGACAACCACCAGCAAAATAGATGCGCCTCAGATGTATTTATGCTGTCTAATCACTGGCACAACAATGTAATATCATGTGAAGCCGATGCAAGTCGAGGCATTGGAATATATGACCTATCCTGGGACAAAGGAGACGCCAACGAACCAGACCCAGCTTACGTATATAACAACATTTTAGTGGGATGTGGTGATGGCTGGAATGGTGCGATGTATCACGCGAATGGGCATGCTGTATTTTATAACAACATCCTCTTTAACAACCAGGGAAGGGGGATTCAGTTATACGACAACTCAAGAGTCTTAAGCTCTAAAGCTATCAACAACATTATCGTCAATGCGACAACTGATGAATACGTAGTAGGAGATCGACACACGTTTGACAGCAATTCCTATTTTGGCGGGCCTGCCGACTCTATTCCGTCATCAGACACTAATGCAGTTGTTGCAGATCCTATGATTACAGTGGATTCAACTGCCTACAATCCGGTTATCATTGACAAAGACAGCCCTATCATTGGGAAGGGCTCATCTGCGGTCTCCTACCTTGTAACAAGGGATTTTTTCGGTACTAAACAGGCTGGTAGCTATAACATTGGTTCAGTGGGAAACATTGACTCAGAGGGGGGCATTGTTATTCCACCCATGATAACAAAGCCTACATCACTAAAAGTGAAAGTTTTCAAGGTATTGGAGTAAGCTCTTTCGTATTTAAAAGCAGAAGATGCGTTTGATAAAGCGCTGATTAGAATGCAATCTGGCCCCATTAACAAGAAAAATCACGCTCTAAGAACGTGGTTTTTCTTGCGCCCTAATGAAGGGCGTAGAAAATAACTTTTAGCTGCCAAACAATCATTAAATTCATTGCTCGTATGGGTGGGTGCATTATCAATGATCAGCGTCGTTGGTTTTTCTATTTGATTCATTCAGTGTTTCCCTATTTTTCGTACTCGAGAAACTAATCGAGCAACCAGGGAGTTTATAAGCCACACTAAAGTCTTTCCGGCCATTATTGCGTTTTGAATGGCCCGAATAGTATATGAGCTTATACGCACGATTCTTGGTTTATAAAGTAATGGATTAACAAAGCCGCCTATTTCTTTAGCATCCTCATTTCTCTTCTCAAGTTCTTTTGTGTATTTTTTATCCGATGGGTGAATGAGGTCAGGTTCCAGTATTTTGGATACTTCTTCAAAAACACGCATTAAATTGTAGGTCATTGAGGTGAGCCGCATTTGATTTTTTAGCGCATTAAAATTTGGAGACCACGCTTTTTTTCCGTCAAATCACTTTTGCTGTTATTGAAGGCTTTTTCAATCGTCCAGCGTTTGAAGTAGAGCAGAGCAATCGTCCCCGGATTAATGGTTGTCGGTAACGTGGTGACAAAACGATGAAGTATTTGAGTTTCCGGCTCGCGGTATTCAACGAGACTAAATTTTATCCCTCTATTTTCGTAAATGCGATAACCTTCAATACCGGTGTTAAGCTCATTGCTGCTGTCAAACGGAATGGATTCAAAAAAACGTGCTACCGAATTCTCTTTCAAGACTGAGATCACTCTTTTTAGTACCCCCTTGAGGGGTATATAATTTTCATGCCGTTTCTGATGATCCCACCAGGCACAATCTGTCGCCGCCTTATCGTAGACATAAAGATGTTTTTTCGGTTTATTCGTTTCGCTGTTTTGTTTTTCAATGTAATTTCTCAGGACAAGAATTTCTTGATTCCGCGTTGTTCCATTGATCACACAGCAAAGCGGTTTTAGCAGTCCGTTTCTGAGGTTCATTGAATAAATGAACCTGGCAGCGTAAACGTTTCCATTCGGGTCTTTTTCTGTATGACAGGCATGGTCTATGAAGTGCCCGTCAGCGGCTTCTACGGTATATTGATCAAGCTGCTGGGAAGGACTGGAGATAATCAAATTCGGTGCGATGCCAATGTCTGGCAGTTGAGTATATAACTTTGTTTTTCGAGCGCCTCAAGCATGCGCATACGCCTTGGGGACTTGAGCGAGTTGAAATAAGTTGACAGGGGAAGTGGCTCGTCATAAACCTCATCTCTTGTTTGTAGAAAATGATGGCCGCTCTTGGTATTGTCAATGCAATAGCCCAAAACGAACAAAATTAATATCATTTATTTCAGGGCATGATCTCACCCATAAAGGGTAACGTTCTGATGACAGGGCTACTGCCATACTGTCATTGCAATGTGCGATAATATGGTCATTGAGAGTCATGCTTTCATTCATTTCAGATTTCCATTTAATGGTTAATAAAATGGAAAATCGTAAAAAAACTTTCAAGACATTGCAAGCTATTTATGCGCAAATCAACTTTTATTTTTAGTCTAAAATAATGACTTCAGAGCCGTTGTTATTATTTTCTGTATTGGTTTTGAAAAAAGTGAGATATAGACGTGATGACCTCAAAAAGAGGGAAGCTGAAGAGATTTTTTAGCCATTGTTTCTTATAGTAGGAACACCCATGCGGTTAATAGGCATCGACTTTATTTTTAGGGTGCGAAAGTCGATGACTGGTTGAGTTTAAGGGAAGAGGTATTTTAATCCCTAATGCATATTCAAAGTTAGATCTGCCTAGCCTGCTCAATCGCATTACCCAAATAATTCGCGGGTGTCATTTGTAATAATCGTTCTTTCGCATCTGCTGGCACGTCCAAGCTTTCGATAAATGTTCGCATCGATGCTTGATTGACTCGTTGTCCGCGCGTCAGTTCTTTGAGTTTTTCATACGGATTATCTATACCGTAGCGGCGCATAACGGTTTGGATGGGTTCGGCTAAGACTTCCCAGTTGCTATCTAGGTCTGCTGCCAATTGGCTCGCGTTGATTTCCAGTTTGTTGATGCCTTTTAAACTTGCTTCGTAGGCGATAACGCTATGTGCAATGCCAACGCCCAGGTTCCGAAGAACGGTTGAATCGGTTAAGTCACGTTGCCAACGAGAGATGGGTAACTTAGTAGATAAATGTTGTAAGAGTGAATTGGCAATGCCTAAATTGCCTTCCGCGTTTTCAAAGTCGATGGGGTTAACTTTATGCGGCATGGTGGACGAGCCAATTTCACCGGCAATCGTTTTTTGTTTGAAATAGCCAATGGAAATATAAGACCAGATATCACGTGAAAAATCGATAATGATGGTATTAAACCGTGCGATCGCATCGAATATTTCGGCAATGTAATCGTGTGGTTCAATCTGAATCGTGTAGGGATTCCAGGTTAAACCTAGATCGGTAACAAAATCTTCCGCAAAGGCTTGCCAGTCCAAGTTAGGGTAAGCCGATAGATGGGCATTGTAGTTACCACCGCAACATTGATTTTTCCTAGAATGTCACAGTCGGCCACTTGTTTTCGTTGGCGGCGTAAACGGTATACAACGTTTGCCATTTCCTTGCCGAGTGTTGACGGGGAGGCGGGTTGTCCGTGGGTGCGTGACAGCATGGGAGTATCTGCAAATTCATGGGCCAGTTGTTTAATGGCATCAATTAACTTATCCATGCTTGGAAGCAGAACATGTTCCCGCGCCTCCTTTAACATCAGAGCGTAAGACAAATTGTTAATGTCTTCCGACGTACAAGCAAAATGCACAAATTCGCTGATGGCATTCAATTCTTGATTGTTTTTGATGTGTTCTTTTATAAAGTACTCAACGGCTTTGACGTCGTGGTTAGTGGTGCGCTCGATTTTTTTGACCTGCTCAGCGTAAGCAGGAGTAAAATTTTCGGCGAGGGAATTCAGCAACTTATTGGCTTTGTCACTCAGACTCGGCACTTCGCTGATGTCACAGTGAGCAGCCAATGCTTGCAACCAGCGTACTTCAACTAAAACACGGTGTTTGATTAACCCATATTCGCTAAAAATAGCTTGTAAACCCTCTGTTTTGCTGCCGTAACGGCCATCAATGGGGGAAATTGCTGTCAATTGGGTTAATTCCATAATTAATCCTGTTGCCTAGTTTAAAAAAAGAAGGAATTTTACACGAAATTTTCGCCGTCACGCAGGCTAATTTCAATTGCATTCCTAAAATATTCAAATCAGAGTAAAATGTGACGATATTTATCTAATTAAACAAACCTCAGGAGTTATCACTCAGTGCTAAACGCTTACCGAGCCCATGTGGCAGAACGTGCCGCAGAGAATTTACCCCCGCTACCGCTCGATGCGGA
The DNA here is from genome assembly GCA_021648185.1 of Thiomicrorhabdus sp. The sequence continues at coordinate 8,944 of JAKITH010000032.1, forward strand.
GCAAACAACCGCGTTAATTGAGTTGCTTCTTAACCCCCCCGCAGGTGAAGCCGATTTTTTAACAGAATTATTTATTCATCGCGTACCACCGGGTGTCGATCAAGCAGCCTACGTTAAGGCGAGTTTTTTATCAGATGTTGCCAAGGGAAAAATACCCTGTGATCTCATTGGCCCGGCAAAAGCAATTCAAATTCTCGGAACCATGTTGGGCGGGTACAATATCGAGACATTGATTCAATTGCTGGATAATGAGGTGTTGGCTCCCGAAGCCGTAAAGGCGTTGTCAAAAACCTTGTTGATGTTTGATGCCTACCATGACGTTGTTGAAAAAGCCAAAGACAATCCATATGCAAAACAGGTTGTGGACAGTTGGGCAGCCGCCGAATGGTTTACCAGTAAACCAGCGATGCCAAAAAAAATCACCGTGACGGTTTTTAAAGTAGACGGTGAAACCAATACAGATGATTTATCGCCAGCCTCAGAAGCCTGGAGCCGACCCGATATTCCACTGCACGCCAAAGCCATGCTCATTAGCAAAATGGATGGTGCGTTAAATAAAATTGATGAACTTAAACAACAAGGCCACCCGCTTGCGTATGTCGGTGATGTGGTTGGGACGGGTTCCTCGCGGAAGTCTGCAATCAACTCCGTGTTGTGGTGCATGGGCAATGACATTCCGTTTGTGCCTAATAAGCGGCAGG
>JAKITH010000033.1 GCA_021648185.1 Thiomicrorhabdus sp.
GCGATAAAGGGGGGGGGAGAAAAAATTGATTGAAACTTTCTCCCCCCCCTATCAATAAGCTTATTGCCAGTTTAAAGCAAGTACATTAACCCCCTGAAAATAGCTTACAAAAAACTCTGTAACATCTTGATTTAGCACCAGTATAACCACAGGAAACTAGGTACCACAAAATGTTTGATGCACTACTTCATCTGGCTTAGGCGGTAGCATGTATTTTTCTTTACCATCTTGTAGTTCAAAAGGGTTTTCTAACACCTGATGCAGTGCATGAAATACACTAAAATCATTATGGTCTTCCGCCGCGCGAATCGCCGCTTCTATTTGATGGTTGCGGGGAATATACGCAGGGTTTACGCTTTGCATAAGGGTGTAATGTTCGGCATTGCTTATGGATTCTTGTGATAACCGTGCTTGCCATTTTACAACCCACTCATCAAGCGCTTCGGGCTTTGTAAATAGCGCTCGGACATTAGCTAACTGCCCTGCTTGGGATAAATAATAAAACGTCAAGGTGAAATCTGCTTGATTCGCTTCCATAATATCCAATAGTGCATTGACCAAATATGCGTCGTCTTCGTGCGCTTCTGCCAAACCTAGCTTTTTACACATCGCTGTCAACCAATAATACTCGTATAACGCATTGTAATTACTGAGGATATTTTCGGCTACTTTCACCACCGCGTGTAATTCTTCATCGCTAACTTCAGTATTATCCTCTTTACCACCCTCAACAAAAAGAGACAGCAATGTTTCCGCCAAACGTACCAAATTCCACTGCCCTATTCGGGGCTGATTACCATAGGCATAACGCGCATCGCGATCTATCGAGCTATAAACACGATCATGCGAAAACGCATCCATAAAGGCGCACGGCCCATAATCAATGGTCTCGCCCGCGATCGACATATTATCGGTATTCATCACACCATGAATAAACCCAAATGACATCCATTGTGCGATCAATTTTGCTTGAGCATCAACCACTGCTTCAAAAAATGCTACATACTTATTTTCAGCTTTATTGGCCTCAGGATAATGGCGCTCAATTTCATAGTCTGCCAGCTGCTGTATCGCCGCTTTATTTTTCTGTGATGAGAAATATTGGAACGTGCCCACGCGTACAAAACCCGTCGAAACACGCGTCAGGATTCCACCTGCTACCAATGTATTGCGCGCAACGTCCTCGCCTGTTGTAACCGCAGCCAGTGCGCGCGTGGTTGGCACACCCAATTTTGCCATCGCCTCGCTAACTAAATACTCACGCAGCACTGGGCCAAGCGCCGAACGCCCATCGCCAGCGCGTGACCAAGGCGTTCGCCCCGATCCCTTGAGCTGAATATCGTATCGAACCCCCTCAGGGCTAAGCACCTCACCCAAAAGTATCGCGCGCCCATCGCCAAGCTGTGGAGAGAAGCCACCAAACTGATGTCCCGCATACGCCATCGCGATAGGCTCCGAGCCTTCAATAATTTCATTACCTGCAAAGAATCCGATCTCGGCTACCCCTCCAGCACTAAGCCCTGTTAACCCCAACTGCTTTGCTAACGCAGTATTAAAGTTAATCAACTCAGGGCATTGCACAGGTGTAGGGTTTGTGTGACGATAAAACTCAGGAGGGAGTTTAGCGTAGCTATTGTTAAACTGGATTTTTGGTGTTGGTATTGCTGACATTGATAAACTCATTTAAAAGTGGCTATAACCCCTTATTCAGTAAGATTCGCAAGTGAAAATGACATCAAAATGGCATTTTCACGTTCTTCAACTAATTGACCTTGAGATTCATTCCAACAGTTTGCGCGATAATAATTTTTGCGAATTCCATCTTGCTGAAACCCGAGTGATTGATACAGTTTGATTGCCGATTGATTTGACTCTCGTACTTCAAGCAAGGCTATTTGATAGCCATTTAGGTGAAGTTTAGTAAGTATTTTTTTTAAGGCGGCGGTTGCGATGCCTTTGCCTTGGTGCTCTCTGGCGACACACACATTTAAAATATGCGCTTCATCCAGCACAGGTAAGATGCAGCAGTAGCCAAGTTTTTGGCCTTTAGCGCAATAAAAAATATAGTTAAGCCCTTGCTCAAGGCTGTTTTCAAAACCTTTTAAACTCCAAGGAAAGTCGTATGAACGTTGCTCTAAGGCCAGCGCCCAAGATAGATCAATGTCCTGCATCGGTTCAAGATAGCTAAAAGAGTCCATTCATCTACTTCTATTGTGTAACTGACACAGCGGCGTGATAAAACGTTTGTTTGGCATAAGGGTCCATGAGCATGGATTCTATCTCAGGTACAGCAATGACTTGCACCCCTTCTTGCAACATTTCGGACAGCTCGTGTGAATCGTCCATCGTAAATACCCAGTCAACCCCCAGTTCAATGACCTCTTCCATGGTGGTAAACATCATCTCTTCAGACACCAGTTGTGAAGTATCAAAAAAGACCACTTGGGTTTCATCCCAATCAAAGGCCAACATGATATTTTGCCAAAGCTGCCAAGCTGGCTGACTGTCATTTTGCCATATTTCATTTAAACCCGCCCCTAGTACGACAATGCTGGGACGTTCTTTTGCCACCGCATGTAATTCACTGTGAGTTTCTGAATGAGCGGTGGCCTTCTCAAGTGACATTACTGAGGCTTCAATCACGGTACTCGTAGTGACCTCCTCTTCTTCTGGCATCGCCATTTGTTCAGAAGATTGCTCTGCTATTTGTGGCTCTATTGAACGCTCTAAGCGCTTAGAGCCATCCGAATGCAGGATCATATCGGGTCTGAGTTGCCAATTTACCCCCCCCATCTGTTCAAATAGCGCACTGGATAGGGTTACTTTAGACATGAAAACCTTTTAAACATGGTTTGAAATAATTTATTAACATTTTTCTCCCCCCCCTACTTAACTTACTCAAACAGACGCTTGAGGGTGGTCTTTGACCAATTCATCGGCAATCTTATTAAGTGCATTTACATAGGCTTTGGCTGAAGCAAGAACAATATCGGTATCCGATCCCATGCCGTTGACAATGCGTCCGCCTTTTTCGAGCCGAACGGTGGTTTCACCAAGGGAGTCGGTACCATTGGTTACGTTGCTAACCGAGTAGAGCTCCAAGCAGGTTCCGGAATCAACCAGCGATTCAATGGCTTTAAAGGTGGCATCCACCAAACCACAGCCATTTGCTGAGGCACTTAACTCTTCGCCGCGCACCCATAGCACCACATTGGCTTTAGAGGGTTCGCCGGTTTCCATGGCGGTTTTTAATGAAACCAAACGGTAAATATCATTTTCTACCCGCTGATTGTTATTGTCTGTTACCAACGATTGCAGGTCTTCATCGTAAATTTCATGCTTACGATCGGCCAACTCTTTAAAACGCACAAAGACATCATTTAGCTCCTGCTCTGTTTCAAACGTAATACCAAGCTCTTCTAAACGAGTTTTAAAGGCATTGCGTCCTGAATGCTTACCCATCACCATTTTATTGGTGCTCCAGCCAACATCCTCTGCCCGCATAATTTCATAGGTTTCACGGTGTTTTAACACGCCGTCTTGATGAATACCGGACTCGTGTGCAAATGCATTGGCACCCACTATGGCTTTATTAGGTTGCACTGCAAAGCCGGTGATGTTTGAGACGAGGCGTGACGTGGCTAAAATCTCTTGGGTGTTGATGCGGGTATCCACTGAAAAAATATCTTGACGGGTTTTAATTGCCATCACCACCTCTTCCAATGCGGTGTTGCCGGCGCGTTCACCCAATCCATTTAAGGTGCACTCTACTTGTCGTGCGCCGTTACGAACGGCAGCGAGTGAATTGGCAACGGCTAAGCCTAAGTCGTTATGGCAATGCGCAGAAAAAATGGCTTTGTCCGAGTTAGGAATTCGTTCAATCAGCGCTTTAAATAGACTGCCAAATTGATTGGGTACGTTATACCCCACGGTATCGGGAATATTAATGGTAGTCGCACCAGCATTAATCGCGGCTTCGATTACACGGCATAAAAAATCCAGTTCAGAACGCCCCGCGTCTTCGGGTGAGAACTCCACGTCGTCGGTAAAATCTCGCGCTCTTTTAATCGCCCAAACCGCACGCTCTACCACTTGATCGGGGGTCATGCGCAGCTTTTTCTCCATGTGAATGGGAGAGGTGGCAATAAAGGTGTGAATACGCCCAGCATTCGCCAGTTTAATTGCTTCACCTGCTCGCACAATGTCACTCTCTACCGCACGTGCTAAGCCACAAACAATGGAATCTTTTACCACGGAAGCCACGGCTTGAACGGATTCAAAATCCCCTTGACTGGCGGCCGGAAAGCCTGCTTCAATCACATCTACTCGTAATTTTTCGAGCTGTTTAGCAATCCGAACTTTTTCCTCTTTGGTCATGGAGGCACCAGGACTTTGTTCACCATCTCGTAAAGTGGTATCAAATATAATTAGGTGATCCTTCATGACTTGTCTCCGTGCTGGTCTGCGTCTGTGGTGTTGGTGTTCGTCTCTTTTGTCTCAACGTTTTCTGCGGTGCTACTCTGTTTTTTCTCTGCCTCCAACGCTCGTTGTTGCTTACGCAATGCGCGGGTCTTTTTTAAGGTGACTAACGTGACAATCGGTCCTGACAGGGTATAGGTTAAGAAAATAATAAAGAGAAAAATAGGGGGTTCCAATGTGATTACCACAAAAATCAACACCACAACTAATAAAGTAACAAACGGCACTTTATCTTTTAAATTTAACTCTTTAAATGAGCTGAAACGAATGTTTGTGACCATCATCACACCAACGACTAAGGTTAAAATCAATGCCATCACAGGTAAGGCTGGATTTTCTAATTGATTGGCTTCCACCATCCAAATCAACGCGGCCAATACGCCCGCCGCTGCCGGACTGGGCAACCCTTGAAAATAGCGTTTATCGGCCACGCCTACTTGGGTATTAAAACGCGCTAAACGCAAGGCGGCGGCAACGGTATAAATAAACGCAATTAACCAGCCCAGTTTGCCAAAATCATGCAATACCCACTGAAACATCAACAGTGCGGGCGCAAGCCCAAACGAGATCATGTCAGACAAACTGTCGTATTCAGCACCAAACGCACTACACGAATTGGTCATCCGAGCGATCCTACCATCTAAACCGTCCAATACCATGGCCACTAAAATAGCAATCGCGCCCAGTTCAAAATTACCTTGAATACCGGCTATGACGGCATAAAACCCTGCAAATAGTGCGGCGGTGGTCATTAAATTGGGCAGGAGGTAAATCCCTTTTTCAAATGGTTTCATAAAATCACTTTTCTTAAAAAATAGAGTAGCCGTTATTCTATCCCAAAACGTCAGATAAATAAGCTCTGTGTTTGAGGTGTATTGGCAAAATAAGTTGCTGCGCCCGAAAAAGAGATCGGCTCAATAAAATCACTTTGCTGATAGCCCATTAAATCGATGGTCATTTGGCACGCCGTCATGCTTACACCTAATTCCAGACAAAGCGCTCTAAGCTCTTCTACCGGCACTTGCCCTTCCATTAGCATCTGCTTTTTAAACCCCCATGTTGCTAGCATGGCCGCGCCGGGTAATGTCCATACCAATCCAGGAAGCGCCTTATTCCAGTCAACTCTTTTTAACCAATCAGGGCCTATGGGGCTTTTCATCACCATTCCTGGATTTCCTAGGGGGGACACTTTCAAGCCACTGGTGTCTTTTAATAAACAATTTAACCCGTAAAAGGTAAAAAACAGTTCGACTTTTTTGTCCATAGCGGCGGCCGTACTGGCCAGTATAAACACAGGATATGCCCAGTCCAACGTACCTTTGGTCTGTATGATACTCAACTGATCGGTTGCTGTTTCACTCATTTTTTTATCCCCCCCCCTCTATACGCCATATTTTAAACTCAATAAAAGGCTGTTGTTGCACCAACTCCCACATCAATTTCTGTTGCTGACAAAACGCGGGAATGTCTTTCAACCCGCCTTCATCGGTTAAATGCAACACAAAGACACTCTCTTTGGTTGGATTTTGCGTTAATGCTTTCTTAAGCTTAATCACTGGCATAGGACACGCCAATCCTTTACTATCCACTATAATACCCACAACATTTGCTCCTAATCCGAATACTCAATGAACATACTATATGGCTCCATAAAACAGCTAAGCAGACCATTTTACCACCTCCTATTAATATGGGGGCTATTAACCCCTGCCTTGGCATCCCAAACAGCCAAACTACCCGACTTAGGCTCCTCAGATTTAATCGCTTACGACTCTCAAACAGAGCAAGCCCTTGGCCGAGCCTTTAGTACCGCCCTGCACACTCAATATAACCTCAACTACGATCCTGATGTCGTCAGCTACATTCGAAAAATAGGCCATGAGATAACCAGTCAAATAGGGGAACGACGTTCATTTAAATTTTATGTCATCGACAACCTAAGCATTAATGCTTTTGCTGGCCCCAACGGTATTATTGGCATTCATACGGGGCTTATTTTAGCGGCCAAAAATGAAGATGAACTGGCCGCTGTTATTGCACATGAAATTGCCCACGTAACGCAAAACCACCTCTCTCGCGGGTATGAAACCAATAGCAAACAAAGTAACTTAACCACCATTGCCACGCTGCTGGCGGCCGCTTTAATTGGCATGTATGACAGCTCTGCCGTCTATCCAACCTTAATGGCAGGCTTAAGTCTCAACATCGAAAAACAGCTCAAAAACTCTCGACTGCATGAGTCCGAAGCCGATCACATCGGCATTCAGTTTTTAAGTAAAGCGGGCTACGACCCCCACTCAATGGGCGATTTTTTTGCCCGACTTGCCAAAGAAAGTCAAAACAGCGCCCGCCAGGTGCCTGAAATTTTGCGTTCACACCCTGTTACTGAACGCCGTATTGTAGAGTCTGAAAATCGTGCACAAACGCTGTCCGTTCAATCGCCTAAGCCACCCAATAACGAATTAACGCTCATTCAATTAAAACTGCGCGCGCTCGCAAAAATGTCAAAAGCACCACCGTTGCCATCGCAAAAGCAAACGTATGACATCACCTGTTATCAACAAAACTTACAGACGCTTACAAAACAGTCCAAACAGGCTTCTGCCAATATTGACTGCTTACAAACACTGGTGCAACACAACCCGAATCATCTGTTTTACACCACCTTATTGTTACAAACCGTCATAAAACACCCAATTAATGATCCAAAAAAAATAAACATGGCACGGCATCAAGCCACTTACTTACTCGATCTTTATCCAAACAACACCGCATTGTTACTTAGCTACACAAATCTATTGCTTTACTTAAACCAACCCTCAGAAGCCATTGCCCTGTTAAAAACGCATACAGAACACCAACGGTACACTTATCAAGCCTATAAAAAGCTCTCTGAGATCTATGCTAAGCAACAGCAAACGGCAGAAGCTCACTTTTTTTTAGCGCTGGCACAATTTGATATTGGCAACCTTAAAAGAACCCAGTATTTATTAAAGCAAGCAAAAATAACGGCAGACAACTCACTAAAACAGCGCATTGCACGGTTTGAACATAAAAACAGCAACTTGTTGAAATACAAGGAAATAAGCAAACACTAATGCATGCATATAAGAAAATACTGTTGGGTGATTAAAAATACTATAGCTATAGAAGGGTTAAAATACTTGCGTTTGTCGTCCAACTGAGTAAGCTACAAAACAGAGAGTAAAAAACTACTCAATAAAATTTCAATGCAAAAATGTATGTAATTATAACGAGAAGGTTGAAAGACACTTTTAGGAGGAAGGAAATAATGATTTCTAAAATGAAACACCTACTGGCAGCTCTAGCAATTTCAGGGTTCGTCACTTCAATACCCTTGACCGCGACGGCAGCTGAACCCACTTCGGCCTCTATTGAAGAAGGCAAAAAACTGGCCTTTTCTCGATCCAAAGGAAACTGTTTAGCGTGCCATGCCATTAAAGGCGGATCCATGCCGGGCAATATGGGCCCAGCATTAATTGCGATGAAGTTACGCTACCCAGACAAGCAAAAACTTGTTAAAAAAATATGGGGGGTTCCTGAACAAACCATACCCAATAGCATCATGCCGCCATTTGGAAAACACGGTATTTTAACGGACAGTGAAATCAATACCATCACTGATTACATTTATACTTTATAAAGTAGTTACAATTAAATTTTAACTGGGAGTTACACACTTATGAAACGTAGATCTTTTCTTAAAGGAACCCTCGCAACCAGTGCAACCGTTGTTGCTGTAAATGCGGGTCTATTAATGCCTACAACGGTTTTAGCCGAATGGAACTCAAAAGCCTTCAGTTCAAAAACCACCGATGATGCACTTTCAAATGTATTTGGCTCAAGCAGCGTTACCGAATCAAGTGACATTAAGCTCAAAGCACCTGCTATCGCAGAAAATGGTGCCGTTACACCCATCACGGTTGATGCAACCGCCATCAGTGGCGTTGAGTCCATTGTTATTTTAGCCAGCAAAAACCCCATGCCTTTAGCATGTGAATACACTTTTGCGCCAACGGCACTTGGTTTTGTATCCACTCGAATCAAATTAGGGCAAACCATGAATGTGATTGCAATTGTTAAAGCCGATGGAAAACTACTCAAAGCCGAACAAGAAGTCAAAGTAACCATAGGTGGTTGTGGCGGTTAAAAATAAAACGCTCACAAACACTACGACTTAAATATTATGGAAAGGAATCAATATGTCTATTAAAATCAGAATGCGTGGAAAATCTAAAGAGGGCATTGCAACAGTAAAAGCCCTGATCAAGCACCCAATGGAGTCGGGAATTCGTATGGATAAAAAAACAGGAAAACCTTATCCTGCTAAATTTATCGAAACTGTTGAAATTGCAATTAATGGTACCAAAGCTGTGGATGCTCAATGGTCTGGTGCCATTTCTGCTAATCCATACGTTTCCGTCAAAGTAAAAGCCAATTCGGGTGATGAAGTATCCATTTCTGTAGTTGATAATACAGGTGCAAAAGGATCCTCTTCCCTTAAATTAAAATAGAGGCCTTTTTTCACGACAAGCATGCGCAATCAAAATAGACTTAAGCACTCCCTTGAAGGTGTAAAAGTTGACTGATTGAGATGGAAAACCCAGAGAACACCTAGATATTCTCAAATTTTTCAACGAAAAAAAGGGGTATTTTAGCCTTTTTTATCCCCGTATCCTTTCGTGTAAAAGTCTCCAATAGTTTAAGCAGCTCCAACAAAACTCTAAATTAGCCCTCTATAATCAATTATAAAGGGCTAATAAGATTGTAACAAAACCAAAATAAAGCTCTCGGGCGGAGGATTGGAATGAAAAAAACATTACTAATCGCTTTATCTTTAGGGGTCTCAATATTAGCCACATCAAGTATGGCGGCCACTATTGATCCAGAAAAAGATCGTCAACAATTTGTTGATTTTTTTAAAGCAAAAAACCCTAACATTACACCAGAAGAGTACGTCAATGGTGCTTATATTTTTTCAGCCGATAAAATGGCACAATGGGAAGCCGCTGAAGAGTTTCCTCCTTATTTAGATGCCATCGATGAAGGAGAAGCACTTTACAATAAAGACCTAGCCATTTATCAATCCTGCTTTGGCTCTGATGTCAGTAAAA
>JAKITH010000034.1 GCA_021648185.1 Thiomicrorhabdus sp.
ACACTGTCTTTATTTCAACAAATTATCCAACAAAACGCCCTCAACTTGCAGTTCTTAAGCGATAAACCACTTGCTAAAGATTCATCACCCCAAACCCTGAACATCACGCCCCCTAACTCAAAAAACCACGCCATTATCAAAACCGCCCAAACCGCAGAAAGAGTGCTGCTCTTAGGCAGTAACCTAATGATGGCCAACCTATTCTATTTAGCCAAAATTCGCAGTACCACCGCTCAAAACCAACAAACACTCGCCCTCTTGCACAGTGAAGACCGCTTTCCCTTTCGAGTCAAACCGGCTTTAATCATGGCACCCAATTTACCGCCAGAAGCCATTGGCACCAGCAGCCTGTTAGAAGATTGGAACATCCCCAATCGACTCACCAGCCAAAGTGATCTCCCCGGCTGCTTTGATGGCACCCTAGAGGAACTCTTTGCCTACTGGCTAGCAGAACAACATAACGATTGCCATGAATCGTGGCAAGTGATTATTTGCGCCTCAAACGAGATCCAAAAAAAATGCCTAAACGTGAACCAGCCTTACGACTGGATTCACTGTTTAGGCATTCATTACGATCTTAACCGATTCTAACGCTATAACTCTTCCTCACAACGGCTCTCTAATCGCTCAATCGAGGTTAAGCGTTTACGGGTGGATTGCGCTAAGGCTTCCACCTCTTTGACCGTTTCATGCAATGCCGTGGAAATAGCTTTACCCAACGCCGCCTCAATTAAAATATGCAACTCTTCCAAACTCTCTTTGCCCAATGCTTTTAGTTGCGCATCCGTCAAACTTTTGCGAAAACCATCTACCACTTGATAAGCGTGTGTTTCAATATTCATATCTGTACTCCTTTTAGGAAGCTCTGAATAAGTCATGATTTTTTCAGGGCTTCCTTTAGTAAAACTCTAATCTACCTGAAAAATATCTTCACCCGAACTGATGATCAACGGATCATTAGAGCCAACAACGGATTCGTCTTTGCCTTCATAAGGTACCATGTTTAAAAAATAGCGCATGGTTTCTAGACGAGCGCGCTTTTTATCATTCGATTTTACCACCGTCCAAGGCGCTTGTGTGGTGTTGGTGTAGAAGAACATATCCTCTTTGGCTTTGGTGTAGTCGTCCCATCTATCCAACGAGGCCAAATCCATCGGACTTAACTTCCACTGTTTTAATGGGTCGTTCTTGCGCGAATTAAACCGTCTTAACTGCTCTTTTCGTCCGACAGAGAACCAAAACTTCATCAGCTTTACACCGTCTTCGGTAATCATTCGTTCAAACTCGGGCACTTGACGCATAAACTGAGTGTACTCTTGTGGCGTACAAAAGCCCATTACACGCTCCACGCCTGAGCGGTTATACCAAGAACGATCAAACAGGACAATTTCACCCGCCGTAGGCAGGTTTTGTACATAACGCTGAAAGTACCATTGACCTTTCTCAATTTCACTCGGTTTATCCAGTGCCACCACGCGTGCGCCACGCGGGTTAAGGTGTTCCATAATCCGCTTAATGGTTCCCCCTTTGCCTGCCGCATCGCGCCCTTCAAATACTAGAATAATACGCTCATTGTTCTCTTTAACCCATTTTTGCAATTTTAACAGCTCAATTTGCAATAAACGCTTGGTTTTTTCATACTCCTTTGTCTCAATTTTACCGGCATAAGGGTAACTTCCTTCACTTGATTTTACTTTTTTCATCCATCCTCCTAGTTGATTAATTTAAAAGTAATTACATTAAGTATACGCCTATATTTCAGCCAAAAAGACCATCAGAATTCAATTTTTTTATGGAAGGGTAACAGTAAAACTTATAAGGAAAATTACCTAGAAATAGTAAGGTTTTAAATTCGTTAAAAACCAGAAAGGATTCGTTATTTTTTTATACAATAGAGTGTTATCCCTAATCCGCAGATAGAGAATCTGTTTATAGCGCAAGTCCTTGACGCGCCTAGCAAATGCAAAAAATGACGTATCACCAATAAGGTGACGTTGTCTTTTTTGCATTCACTATGCACATCAATTACTTATACTCTAATTCACATTTCTATCTGCGGATTAGGGTTTAATAATAAACGATTTTTAGACGCGGCTTACTGTTTTTCAGTATTATTAGACCCTTAAAACGATAGAGATAAAGTGAATGAACTCCATGAACACGCTTGATAATCAGTGTTGGACGCAACGGTATACCGATTTTTTAAACGACTATGACCCTCGTCCCGCGCGTATTGTGTACCAACGGGATCGTGCACGCGTCATTCATTCCGCCTCTTTTCGACGATTGCAGGCCAAAACCCAAATTTTTGGTTTAAGTGAATCCGATTTTTATCGCACTCGCTTAACTCATTCGATGGAAGTGGCTCAAATTGGGTCAGGATTGGTAGAGCAATTGATTACGGTGGGGATGTCAGAATTGGGGGACGATGCAGCGTATATCGAGTGGTTGCCCTCGTTTTATTTAATTGAAGCGATCTGTTTAGCGCATGATTTGGGTCATCCACCCTTTGGGCATGGGGGCGAGGTGGCGTTAAATTATATGATGCGTCATTACGGAGGGTTTGAAGGCAATGCCCAAACGCTCAGAATTATGACGACTTTGGGTGAATATACCCCTAAGAATGGCTTGGATCTGTCCCGAAGAACTATGCTGGGTGTATTAAAATATCCTGCCATCTATAATGACATTACCGCCTCTAATTCGGACTATTTAGCGCAATTGCAAGAGCAGCAGGTCGATGATTTTAGAACCTTACAAATGAACCGTTGGAAACCGCCTAAAAGTCTTTATTTAGAAGAAAAAGCTATTTTTAACTGGGTGCTTGAGCCTTTTTCATTGGCCGATAAAGCTCGATTCATGGAGTTGATGCCGTCGGATAAAGGCCACTCAAAAACCAAATATACCGCGCTGGATACCTCCATTATGGAGTTGGCCGATGATATCGCCTATGGCATTCACGATTTAGAAGATGCGGTGGCGATGAAAATGGTTTCACGCGAACAGTGGCAAGCCGAAGTGATGGAAACAGAAGCGTTTAAACAGTATGCGCTGTGGGACAGCACCATGACCGAACGACTCTTTAGTCACTCATCCAAAGGGCGAAAACATGCGGTGAGCAAAATGGTTGGCATTATGGTTGAGAGCATTTACATGGCCGAGGATGAGGCATTTGAACACCCGCTATTACGCTATCAAGCAAGACTGCAAGAGGGGCCGAGTGTGGTTCTGAATTTATTAAAACAATTTGTGTATAAAAATGTGATTACCATTCCAGAAGTCAAACAGATGGAATACAAAGGTCAGTTGATTGTGCTAGAGTTGTTTAAATCATTAAGAGCAAATCCCGGTGCGCTATTGCCCTCTAAAAGTTATGAAAAGTATCAAAAGGCGGGCAGTGAGCAGGCACAGCAAAGAGTGATTTCCGATTACATTGCAGGCATGACCAATACTTATGCTGCCAGACTTTACGCCAAGTTGTTTACGCCTGAGCAAGGCTCTATTTTTGACCAGTTATAACCCTAATCCGCAGATAGAGAATCCGTTTATAGCGCAAGTCCTTGACGCGCCTAGCAAACGCAAAAAATGACGTATCACCAATAAGGTGACGTTGTCTTTTTTGCATTCACTCTGCACATCAACTACTTACACTCTAGTTCACATTTCTATCTGCGAACTAGGGTATAACGCTCTCCTCTCTTAACGCAATAAAAATACAATAGGCACTTCAAACACCATGCTTTGGCGTGGGTCATTTAATGACATGGCAGGAAAAGGGCTGGCGTTTTGCGCGGTTTTTAATGCGGCTTTGTCCAGTAAACGATTGCCCGTTGATTGTGTTAGTTTGATTGTTTGCACCACGCCTGTTCGGTCAATCTGTATTCTTAATATTCCCTCCCCCTCAATTCGCATTCGTTTGGCTCTTTTAGGATAGACTTTGTATTGGTTTAGCCATGCACTGAGCTGTTGTTGGTATTGTTTGGCTTCTTTATTGGTAAATGAATTGGCAGGGGGTGAAGGCGCTTGAGTCGCTGGCGTTGATTTCGCTTCTGGCATAGGGGGAGGGAGAATTTTTTGAGAATTTAACTTTGGCTCGGATGTTGTAGTCGTCTTTGGCGTAGGTTTTGGTGTTGTTTTAGGCTTGTCAATTGGCTTAATATCAGGTTTGAGAGTTGGCTTAGAAGCCGGTTTAACGAGGGGTTTTGTTGCCGCTTTAAGCACAGGGCTGGCTTTGGCAGGAACTTTATCCGTCGTTTTAATAGGGGGGGTAATTTCCTGTTTTACGGGAGGTGTTTTGACGGATGGCTCAGGCGTATTAAATGGCTTGGTGGCATGGGCAAGCGTAATGGTTACCGTAGGCGGAGCGGGTTTTATATTGGTTTTGGGTGTTTCAGTAAATGTCATCAACCACAGCGCCACACCCGCATGGAAAAGTAAGGCAAGAAAGAGGGCGGTGAGTAGGTGGCGTTGAGTCATATTTAATTATTTCTGCGAGGTCGCTAGTGCGATGTTGGTGCCACCCGCTTGTCGAATCTCATCCATCACATTGAGCAATTGTTGTACTTGGGTTTCGGCATCGCTTTTAAGGGTGATGGGCGTTTGACTGTTTTCAGCAATGAGTGGCACAAGTGCATTTTGTAACTGGGTTAATGCAATGCGTTGGCCATTGATGCTTAATTCGCCTAATGGATTGATTGCCACGGTAATGGGAGTGATGTCGATGGATTGTGCACTGCTGGATTCAGGCAATTCCAGTTCAATGGCTTCGGGGGTCACAAAGGTGCTGGTGAGCATAAAAAACACCAGTAATAGAAAGACAATATCAATCAATGGAGCAATATCAAGGTGTGAGTGAATGCGAGCGCGGCCTTTAAAGTCCATGCGTTTCATCCTCAATTTTTTCATTGTCATGGCTTGAAACATGCGCGGGGCTTTTGCCAAAGTGGCGCAGTATACGAATACTGACGTCTTTCATTGAGGCACGTACTTGGTCAACCTCTCCTTCTAAATAATAAAAAGCGGCCATGGCAGGAATGGCAACGGTGAGTCCAAAGGCGGTGGTCAGTAAGGCTTCCCAAATACCGCCTGATAAAATAGAGGGGTCTACTTTTGCCCCAGCGGCCTCTAAGCTCATAAAGGCGATAATCATGCCCGTTACGGTGCCTAATAGTCCTAAAAGAGGGCTTAAGTGCGCGATAGACGATAATCCACGTAACCAAGATTCCAAGTCGCGAATGTGCGCGGTTCCCACACGGGTGATTTCTGCTTCCACATCTTTACTCGACATGGTTGTGTCTGCTCCGCACTCTATGGCACGAGCCATCACTTGTGCAATGGGGTTTTGCAGAGGCGCTAAGGTGTTTAAGGCCGTTTGTGTCTCGCCTTGTTGTAATGCGAGTAAAACGGGGTCTACAAACGTCAAACGGCGTAAGCCGCTGCGGTAAAACTGAAACAGTTTGAGCAAGATGATGGTGAGTGCCAAAATGGACATGGCGAGTAACACCAGCATGACAGGGCCACCTTGTTGAAAAATAGTTAGGATGGTCATCTGATTATTTCCATATTAAATAGAGGGGGGGAGAAAATTTTAAAAGTGGTGGATGAAAAAACCACCACTTTTTAGGAATTATGAGGCCTTAATTGTGTGCGTTTACCAATCGACCTCAATACCTGCATACACATACTGTGGAAGGCCGCCGCGTGCGCCATAAGGTTGGCGAGAGACGACGTAACTTTCATCCAATAAATTTTGTACCCCGCCTAATAATTTGACGTTTTTATTCATGCGGTAGTAGGCGGATACATCGGTGGTAAAGTAAGCATCGGTTTTGCCATAGCGAGCATCTGGGTTGCCATCGCCGTCTATTTGCGTGCTAACATTATTGGCACTGGTATAGGTTTCACTCACATAACTTCCGGTGATAAAGGCTCCCCATTGTTGGGTTTCAACGCCTGTTCCAACACTTAAAGTAAACTCTGGAATATACGGCACGGCATTACCTGCTTTACCGTAGCTAAAAATGGATTCGGCATCGGTGGATGTCGAGTCATTGACCTGCGTGGCATTGGTGTAGGTCGCACTTAAATAAGAGGGCGTACTCACACCCCATTGTTTGGCAAGGCCGGCATCGTATTGCACGGCAAGCTCAAGACCAAACGAGTTGACTTGACCAAAGTTTTCGTCAACACCCGTTCCCGTTCCGCCTACGTTATCGGTTACGATAAGGTCGTTAAAGGCGGTGTAAAAAAACGTGCTCTCAACGGCTAAAGCATTGGGTAAGTTGGTGTATCGTGCGCCAATTTCAAATGCCGTACTGGTTTCTGGATCTAACCCATCTCGTGTTGCACGTGGGCTGGGGGTGGAGTACCCAGTATGCAAGCCAGAAAATCCAGTCCACTGTTTATTAAACTTGTAAGAAGCGCCAACGCCGTAAGCACTGACATTAAAGCTGTTTTTACCGTCTCTATTTTTGGTGCCACCGATACTTTGTAACGTGCCTTTTGGGTCTTCAGAGATTTGATCAATTTGTTCATAGCGAACCCCTGGAGTAATCGTCCAGTTACCCGTCTCAATGGTGTCTTGAAGGTAAACCGCTAGCGCTTTGGTCTCTTGAAAACGATCTCCCGCATCGCCTGGCGTGCCACGTGTTACCCCTGTAATGGTGCCATTGGCGGCTTGGGTGTAAGTGTCCTCCCATTGAAAACGTCGGATACTGTCTTGGTGAAGACGAATGCCCGCTTGAATTTCATGTTGTACGGTTTGATTGCCAAATCTGAAATACCCGACCGATTCGACTCCTTGAGATTCATAATAGCGATTGTTGGCTCTGACATTAAAATCACCACTGGCCAATCCTTTCATAATGTCTTGCGAGATGCCTGGTGTTTCAATAATGTTCGCAATACTCTCGCCATTGATCGAGTCGAGTTTATACCAGTTACGGTTGAATTCCGTTTTGTACAGGGTGTTGATAATATCAATCTCATCGGTAGGGCTTAGGCTCCAGCGCAGTGAGGTTTGTTGTTGTGCGCTTTTGATATTATCAAAGCGAGAGGCGGCATAACGACGGTTGGGATCGGCATCAAAATCCGCTTGTGATAGGCCTAAATAGGTTTCATTTGCATCCAAATCGCTGGTACCATGTTTCAATTCAATGCGCTGATACATCTCCGTATTGGGTTCCCAAGACAGTTTAATGGTGGTGTCTTTTTTAACAAATCCCGTTTGGTCGCCCGTTCTGAAATCGGCGGTTTCATCAATGCTTTTAAAGCCATCACTTTGACGTTGATAGCCTTCAATTAATACCCCAACTTGGCCAATAGATGTATCAAACGTATTACCCACATACGCATGGGTGCGTTGCTCATTAAAGCTGCCGAACGTCGTTTTTAAATAAGCCTTTTCTTTAGTAGGAATCGAGGTAGAAAGATAGTTAATCACCCCGCCCGTGGTATGAGGGCCATACTTAATTTGGCTTGAGCCTTTTAACACCTCTAAACCACTCATTCGTCCCGAAGTAGGGGTGTAATAAGCCGCAGGAGCCGAATAAGGGGCGGGCGCCATCATTACGCCGTCTTCCATAATGGTCACTTTAGAGCTGCGCGTGGTATCCGCCCCTCGTAAACTGATGCTAGGAAACAGGCCAAACCCGTCCTCTTCACGAACATACACGCCCGGCACTTTGCGCAATACACGATTGACATCATCGTAATTTTGCTGGCGAATGTCTTGTTTGGTCACTACTTGCGCCGATCCAGATATTTTTTCGATATTGGCAGGGTTACCAATCACCATCATCTTATCCAGCACCGTTACGCTGTTTTCATTTACACCATCCGCAAGCGCGGAAAGGGATAGACCCACTATGACCGCCGCAATGGCATTTTGTAATACTGTTTTTTTGAATTTCATGTGATTTACCTCGCCTATAAATGAAGTTGATATTGAGTGTTTGAATGTCATTATAGAGATCTTTTCTTAAATGTAAATGAGAATCACAATCATTTAGACGTCCATTATCATTTGGTTATATATTTTGATGGGAGGAGGGGGGTTAAATCTCACTGAAAATAACGGTTTTGGGTGTATAGTTATTTCATGCCATTCATAAAATAACGTGAGTAAAAGGAGTGCTATGCATCAGTCAAATAAACCGATCGGATTTTGGTCAGCGGTGGCCATGGGAATTGGGGCGATGGTGGGGGCGGGTATTTTTGCCCTGTTGGGTGAAGCCAGTGCCATATCGGGCAGTGCGGTCTATATTTCGTTTATTATTGGCGGCATTATTGCGCTGTTTAGTGGTTATTCGCTAGGTAAGCTCGGCGCACGTTACCCCTCTTCGGGTGGCATTGTGGAGTACTTATCTCAAGCGTACGGCATTGGTTTTTTTACCGGAACCATGAGCATCATGTTGTATTTTTCAGCCATTGTTTCATTGAGCTTGATTGCGAAAGCATTTGGTAATTACGCTGTTACCTTTTTACCCGACGGCTTTTCTCACCAATGGCATCACTATTTTTCCATAGGCATTGTGTTGCTGTTTGTTTTGATTAACCTCAAAGGAGCAAAGAATGTGGCTGTTTGGGAGCGTATTACGGTGGCGATTAAATTTGCGGTGTTGTGTGGATTATCGGTTGCAGGAATTGCTTACCTTGATCCGACGCTATTGTCTCCTAGCACCTACCCACCCGCGGGCGATATTTTCTTTAGTTTAGCGATTACCTTTTTTGCGTATGAAGGGTTTCGAGTCATCACCAACACCGCAGAAGACATGCCTGACCCCGCGAACACTTTGCCTAAAGCAATGATGACATCCATTTTATTGGTGATGGTGTTGTATGTTGCGGTCGCGCTTGCCGTATTTGGAAATTTACCCGCGGATAAAGTGATTGAGGCCAAAGATTTTGCACTGGCAGAAGCCGCTCTGCCCATTTTTGGGCATGTTGGTTTTATGGTAGTGGCCATTACCGCATTGATTGCAACGGCGTCTGCCATTAATGCCAATCTCTATTCGGTCACTAATGTGACCTATCAATTGGCCAAAGATGGCGAACTGCCATCGGTTTTTGGTAAACCCATAGGGCATAGTCGTGAGGGGTTGGTCATCAGTGGTGTGCTGGTAATTGTATTGTCTTTGTTATTTGATCTGTCCGAGATTGCGGCCATTGGCTCTATCTCTATTTTATTTATTCATGCGGTGACCCATATTGGGCATTTAAAGCTCATTAAAAAAACAGGGGCATCAAAGTGGTTAGTTATTTTGGCGGCTCTTTTTAGCTTAGTCGCAATGGGATTAGCATTGGTGTACGTAAGCCAGCATTCGGATCATATTGTATTAATTTTGATTGGATTTGTGGTGGTTGCTGCAACGGTCGAAATCTTATTACAAAAAATTGCCAAACGAGAAGTAAAGCCTAGAATCACTGA
>JAKITH010000035.1 GCA_021648185.1 Thiomicrorhabdus sp.
AGGTGTAACGTGCGTGATACCAAGACGATTCAAAAAACGTATCGAACGTATCGGTTTCACGCGTCGCATCGCCACCACATTTAGGGCAAGCGCAGTTTTTAAAGCTATCGAGTTTTGCCAATGGTGATCCTGATCCATCGGGTACCACATCTTCAGGTAAACGCACCGGCAAGTCGGCTTCTGGCACGGGAACAGGGCCACAGTCTGGGCAGTAAATAACTGGAATTGGGCAACCCCAATAACGTTGACGCGAAATACCCCAATCACGTAAACGGTAATTGGTTTGTTTTTCGCCCAAGTTTTTCGTCGATAATACGGTGGCCATCGCGTGTAACGCTTGTTTTGATTTTAAACCGTCAAACTGACCTGAATTAACTAAAATGCCTTTTTCGGTAAACGCACTCTCAGAAACATCGGCCATTTCATCTTTGCTCGGCGCAATGACCGCTTTAATGTCCAAACCATAAGCTTTCGCAAATTCATAATCACGCTGATCATGTGCGGGTACTGACATGACTGCGCCCGTACCGTAGTTCATCAACACAAAGTTAGCTGCCCACACGGGTACTATTTCGCCTGTAATCGGGTGCGATACGCGAATGCCAGTATCAACGCCCTTTTTCTCCATGGTTTCCATGTCCGCTTCTGCGGTGGATACATGCGAACACGCTTCAATAAACTGTGCCAAAGGCTCATTATTTAACGCGGCCTTAACCGACAATGGATGATCGGCCGCCACGGCAAGATACGTCACGCCCATTAAGGTATCGGGACGAGTGGTATACACATCCAATGTCTCGGTAGATTTTTCTCCCCCCCCCTCTATCGGAAAGGATATTTGCAAGCCTGTGGACTTACCAATCCAGTTTCGCTGCATGGTTTTAACCTGTTCAGGCCAGCCATCCAGTTTATCCAATCCTTCCAGTAACTCTTCGGCATAATCGGTAATGCGTAAAAACCACTGTGCAATCTCTTTACGTTCAACCGGTGCGCCAGAGCGCCACCCCTTACCGTCAATCACCTGCTCGTTTGCCAATACGGTCATATCAACAGGATCCCAGTTCACCACCGATAATTTACGATAGACCAAGCCTTCTTTTAACAGTTTGGTAAATAACCACTGCTCCCAACGATAATATTCAGGATGACACGTTGCCACTTCACGCGTCCAGTCATACCCCAAGCCCAGTGCTTTTAACTGCTTACGCATGTAATCAATATTTTCATAAGTCCACTTTGCAGGCGCAACCTGATTGGCCATCGCTGCATTTTCAGCCGGTAGGCCAAAGGCATCCCAACCCATTGGTTGCAATACATTTTTACCTTGCATACGCTGATAACGCGACACCACATCACCAATGGTATAGTTACGCACATGCCCCATATGCAGTTTGCCGCTGGGGTACGGAAACATCGACAAACAATAATACTTCTCTTTACTGTCGTCTTCTTGAACAACAAAGGTTTCATTGTCGTCCCAATATTTTTGAATTTCACTTTCAATCTGCTGAGGGTTATACTGAACTTCTGACATGTTTTCTTCTACTTTCCGAAATTAAGCGCCGTAAATCACAGAGCTTGGGTTTGTTGGCTAAATAAGTTCAATATTATAGAGAGTTTTAGTAAACGACACACAAAAAAGAACTGGAGAAATTGCCATGAAAGACAATAAAATGTTAAAAGCCTACCGTAGCTTATTAGAACACGCAAAAGAAACGGCCATTCAAGCCGAACAAAAAACTTGGCAGGTACTGGGAAAAGCGGTTGAAAAAGCTGAACAAACCGATCATGACATTGCGGAACTGACCGCAAAAGAGTTTGAACAAGTGCAAGAAGATTTGCACGCTGATATGATGCAGGTTGCAGAATATTTAAGCGACGTTGAAAAAGGCGTAGAAGAGTTTATTACCATGGACCTTCCTCTGTTAGAAAAAATCCTAATCGACAAAGCCCTGTCCTTAGCCGATCCAACTGAAATTACGGTATTAAGATTACGACTTGCGGCGGCAATGGATGATAATCATCCTATGTTTGAGCATCCAAAATAGATTTTAACAACTTACTCAGAGTATGGCGCTACACGCGTGAACCGCGATCAAGTCTTATTCTTTAGCGCTATTCATATATCTCATTGTAGATATCTATTAATTTTCGCCCATTAAAAAACCAATATGGCGAAGGCCTTAACGGCCTGTCAATATCTAACAATTTTTGAGTAAATGCCGTCAAAGACATATTTTCTCCGTTGTAACAGACTCCTCGACTAATTTTAGTCTGAAAACGGTAGTTAAGGCCGCTCCTGTTTCTCCGACAAATCGCAGAGTTTTATGGTGCAGTCAAAATCTAGAGAATCTTGACTTATAAAACGTTTAAATACTTGATTAACATCAGCTTTTAATAGCCCGCCAACACCGCACCCTAAATAGGGGAAAATAACAACTGGCTCTTTTTTAAACACTCTATAAAACCATTCTAAATATGGCATGGTGTTATCTAAAATCTCTTTTATCGTCTTTAAGGTGGGCTTTCCTTCAAACTGTTTAACGCCTCGATCATAGTTAATAACTACACCGTGAAGAACATATTTAAAATTTTGAGCGTTACCTGCTGAAGTAGCAACAACATCCCCCTGTCGAATGGGCAAATTACTAACAACGGATTCTTCCTTTATTGAATCCATTTCAGCTTGTAACACTGCTCCGCAATGCTTCTTTAAAACCATCGAAACACCACTTCCTAATTTCAATGTTGTATTTGAAGCATTCACAATAAAATCAGCCTCAAACCTGACTAAATCCCCCTTAATTTCCTTAAGTTTTATTGGCATAATTCGTTAAGTTTTTAGCATTTATTTTATCAATAATATCAGCAATCAAAGTAGCTGAATTATCAACCACTTGCTCTAATACTGTTGCATCAGCTAAGCTGATAGCAGCACTGTTAAAATATTTAAAATGAATCTCCTCTAAGCCACTTTTTAAGAATGTTTTTTTCGTTAGCCACAATGATTGCGTAAATTCAGACTTAAGAATAGGTTCTAAATTTCTTTTCAACTCAGCATACTTTTCATTTTTACAATCATCAAGGCGACTCAAAACTCCATCTTTACTTTTAGCAAGACCAAGTCCAAAATAGACTCTCCAGTCAACCTCTATATATACAATTAAATGCACTCCATCTCTATTATCAACCAACCGTCCTAAATCTAAAACATAACCAAAATAACGATTATTATTTTTATAATAACTAAGCGAAAAATCAGAAATGTCCCCTTTTATTTTTTTAAACGCATTAAAATCATAAAATTCAAAAGAAAATTGTTTACGACTAAGTGAATTAATTAAAGCATTCCAAAAATGAGACTGAACATTGGCTTTAGCACATTCCAATGAAGATCCTATTGCAATAGCGGCCGTCAATGTATCCGGGGATGATGCTATCTTATTGACTACTTCCATTTTCACTCCCTCATTTCTACCTGTTAATTTTTGTATTAATTTTTGATATTGAATTAAGGCTTCCCTAAGCACACCTTTAGTTGCAGATTTTGCAATACATTCATTAATCCATTCCATGACATTATCTTTGAATGATATTTTTTCATAATCACTAGAGGAAAGCGTTTTCAAACTATGATTTGAAGGCTTTGAACCATGGAGTGTAAGATAGAATAATTTAACTTTCTGACACTCTTCTTTACGTCTCTTTAACTCATCATAATAATCGAATAATTGCTTTCCTTGATCACCCGCATCTATTTTCATTTCAATGCCTATCTGATAGTTTTCAGATTTTATCGTAAAATCTATTCTTCTATTTGACTCCGTCACATCTTCTCTTAGAGGCGTTATCAACCCTATAGCGTCCTCTATACCCAGCACTTTATCGAGAAATAGCTTTAAAAACAAATCTCCCTGTCCATGTAATCCTTTAGGGTTTAAAAGTTCATAAATAAATCGTGAATGTGTTTCAACTTCTCTTCTTTCCATTCGCAAGATAGTAAATATATTGAAAAACTCTCCTTGCTGATTCGAATATTTTTTATGAGTTTTAATTAATCCAGAAACTTCATTTAATAACCTATTTTGTTCCTCTACATTCACTATTCATCTCCAACTTAAAAATAAAAGACAGGAAGGCTAACTTTTCTCCCGCTCTCTATGGAAAACTAAAATTTACCGACACTCTCGTTTCCAAATAAACCTAAAAACTTGTTCAACAACTAAACCCGTCCCGTTAAAAAATACCGTTTTGCGAATAAAAAGGCAAACAAGGAAAACAGTAATAACAGCACGGGGGTTTTACCCCACTCTGCGTAAAAGGTTAGTCCTTGATAAGGCTGTATTTCGCCTCTTAGCACGCCACGTTCATACGGGGGTATCTGCTGTTTTATATGGCCTTTAATATCCACAATGGCGGTGTAACCCGTATTGGTACTACGGGCAATTTCTCGCCCTAGCTCGAGTGCTCGCATTTGCACTTCTTGCAGTTGTTGAGCGGGTTCAAAGGTGTGAGCAAACCATGCGTCGTTGCTTACCGTAATCAAATAACGTGCTTTAGGCAGTTGCAGAGCAAGCTCATTGCCAAAGGCCATTTCATAACAAATACTCAACCCAGCTAACTGACCGCCCAACATCAATGGCGCTTGATCTTTATCGCCATGCGTAAAGGTTGCAAACGGAATATCGAACAGACCGCTCAAATAATCAAACAGATCATGAAACGGAAAAAACTCACTAAAAGGCACGAGATGGTGCTTGTAATAACGCTCCTCTGGACGATTTAGATTAATCAACGCGTTGTAGTAATGTTCTGAACTTGTCTCCCCTGCAATGGCGCCCACTAATACGTCCACATCCAATAGCTGTATGTCTTTAATAAAAGAGCTTAACGCGCCGTTTTCAACCACTTCATAGTAAGCGGGTATGGCGGTTTCTGGCCAGACAATCACATCGGCATCTAGGTTCTTTTTGGTCATGGAGACATAGGCGTTTAATGTGGGTAAAAACATGGACTGAGTCCACTTTTCTTCTTGCGGGATATTGCCTTGCAATAGGGCAATATCAATAGGCTCATCAATGGGCTGCACCCACTGTACATCTTGCAACTGCCCACCTACCGCCCAAAGTATACTTAATGAGATACTGGCCGTCATCCACGCGCGTGTTTGGTATAACCATAACAAGAGACCCGCGCTGATGGCAATCGCCCAACTCACGCCCCATACGCCCAAAATAGGCGCGTAGCCCGCTAACCATGTCTCTATATGGGTATTGCCTAACAGTAAGAATGGGTAACCGCCCAAAATAGAAGATCGCAACAGTTCGATGGCGACCCATACGGCGGGAAACAACACCACTAAGGTAAAAGCGGGACTGTTTTTTTGTTTAAAATACTGAACGATCCAACCACTAAGTGCAATAAAGAGGGATAGAAAAAAGATAAAGAGAAAGGTTAATACGATGGCAAGGGGGAGCAGTACGCCAGAATAGATGTAGATACTTGAAAACAGCCAGCTCACACCCAATCCAAAAAAACCAAACCCAAACCACAGGCCTAACTTAAGGCTTTCAAAGCGATTATCTGCATTAAACCATAAGAAAAATAGCCCAATAATTGAGATTAAAATAACCGGAGAAAAATAAAAAGGGGCAAAAGAGAATACACCTAACCCCCCAAACAGCAACGCAATAAAATGCGTTTTATGAGGGAGAAAAAGACTCAGAAATAGTCGTGCTTTTGCTTTCAAAAATACATCCTAATCCTCAACGATCATTGAGGAGACTATAGAAGATAGGGGGGGGGGAAATGAGACCTTTGCACGAAAGGATGCGCGGATAAAAAAGGCTAAAATATGCCTGATTTTCGTTGAAAACCTTGCGAATAGCTAGCTATTCCCTGCGTTTTCCGCCTTAATCAGTCAAATTTTATCACTTTTCTCTCGCGCGCCCCTCTCGTACAAAGGTCTCAAACAATATTAACTGGCTACTTTGATCTCTGCATCCACCTGTTTTTGGGTGGCTTTATCAATGACTGTTACTTCAAACAGCTCTGCACGTCGTTCATTGCCTTTAAGCACTTTAAAGCAAAAACCTTCTAGCTCCAAACTCTCTCCTTGCTGAGGAACGTGACCAAACTGAGAGGCTAAAAATCCTCCCATGGTTTCACTGTTGTCCGCTTGAAGGGCTACGTTAAAAAAGTCGTTAAACGCCTCAATAGGAGTAAGTGCTTGTATTGAATAGCGATTTGCTGTGCGTTTTTGAATGTGTTCTTGCTCGTGGGCATCGTGTTCATCTTCAATGTTGCCCACAATTTGCTCCAAGACATCTTCAATGGTGACTAACCCTGCCAGTTCGGCGTATTCATCCACCACTAAGGCCAAATGATTTCGACTGGCTCTAAACTCTCGTAAAAGAACATTTAAGCGCTTACTTTCGGGTACAAAAATCGGCTTACGGTAAATTTTGGTCAAATCGTCTTTGGTTTTTAATTCCCCTTTGACCACCGCTCTAAAGACATCTTTGGCTAATAAAATACCCACAATTTTTTTATCGCAAATGACGGGGTAGCGAGAATGAGAAGTTTCTAACATGGTTTCTAAAATCGCATCAAGGGGTTCACACCCATCAATCAATGCCATTTGTAACCGTGGGATCATAATGTCACGTACTCGTGCTTCAGACACTTCTAGTACGCCTTGAATCATGACCAAGGCATCCGCATCAATTAACCCTTGCGTTTGTGCATCGGCCAACATTTTTACTAGATTTTCTCGGCTCTCCGGTTCATCTGAAAAAACCTTTCCCAAACGTTCTAACCACGAAGAACCGCTACTACTGTCACTCATTAACTTTATCATCCTTTTTTTGTAATATTTTTATCAAATTTCGTACGGGTTAGCATACCCTAATTTACGCATTATTTTAACTTCTAACGCTTCCATTTCCAACGCGTCAGCTTCTTCTATATGATCAAACCCTTGTAAATGCAAGGTTCCGTGTACAATCATATGCGCCCAATGAGCTTCTAATGTTTTGTGTTGCGCTAACGCCTCTTGCTTGACCACATCAGCACAAATGGCTAAATCGCCCAAATAAAAATTCTCCCCCCCCCTATCAAATGCTTCGACAGGCAGTCCTACAGGGGGTTCAAATTCAAACGACAATACATTGGTGGGGTTATCTTTATGTCGATAGGCTTTATTCAGCGCTTGGCTCTCTTGGGCACTGACAATGCGAATGGTTAACTCAACGAAATCACTCTCTTGCAGTAAACTTGCATCTACCCATTTTGTGCATAAAACTTGTGTGGGTAACGCGAGTGGCTCAATGCCCCACTGCAATTCAACCTGTAACATGGTTATGACTTATCCTGTGTTCGGCTTTCTTTGCGCTCGTACGAATCATAGGCGGTTACAATTTTTTGTACCATGGCATGACGTACCACATCTTGTGCTTGGTAAAAGGTAAATCCAATGCCTTCAACCCCTTCGAGCACTTCAATGACATGACGCAAACCCGATTTTTGATGGCGCGGCAGATCACACTGGGTAATGTCTCCGGTAATGACGGCGGTTGATCCAAAGCCAATGCGAGTCAAAAACATTTTCATCTGCTCGGTGCTGGTATTTTGCGCTTCGTCTAAAATGATAAAGGCTTCGTTTAAGGTACGGCCACGCATGAATGCTAAGGGGGCAATTTCAATGACGTTTTTTTCAATCAATCGTTCAACGGTTTCAAAGCCGAGCATATCAAATAACGCATCAAATAATGGGCGTAAATAAGGGTCTACTTTTTGGCTTAAATCTCCAGGTAAAAACCCAAGCTTTTCCCCCGCTTCTACGGCTGGACGCGTTAAAATAATACGCCTAACCTGCTCACTTTCCAGCGCCTCTACCGAACAAGCAACCGCTAAATAGGTTTTGCCCGTACCCGCCGGGCCGGTGCCAAAGGTAAGCTCCCGGCTTTGCAGTGCCTGAATATATTCAGCCTGCGCCGATGAGCGCGGTGTTACCGTGCGCCGCCGTGTATCTATGCGCACAGCGCTGGTAAACAATTGCTTGCCGCCAGCACCTTCGTTCACTGGCAACAGTGCCATTCTGATTGCACCTTCGACGTCACCGGGACCAACGTCGAGGCCTTGCGTCAATCGGTCATAAAGATCATCCAGAACCTGTTTGGCGCTTTGGCAATCTTCCGGTGCACCGGTTATGGCAATAATATTGCCACGCGGTGCCGCCACAATGTCAAGTTGTGATTCTATCAGGGCCAGATGCTCATCATGTTTACCAAGCAGGGCTGACAGCAGGTGATTGTCTTCAAAAATCACCTCGATGGTTTCGCCCGATGCGCCTTTTTGCTGCCACCGCGGTTTGACTTTAGGGTTTGCACCTTTTTTCGACCGTTTTTTAATTGATGATTTTGTCTGGCTCAAAGTGCTACACCCTCGCTCAAAGCTTGTGGCCGGGCACTGGGCTCGCTTACCGCGCACAGCCCGGACAAAGAATTGGTGCCAACCTGGTTGATTTCGACACTATGTATGGTGCCGATATATTCTTCAGGCGCATCGGCATGCACCGGCTGTAAATAAGGCGACCGGCCCACCAGTTGGCCATCATTGCGGCCCTTGCCGGTGAACAATACCGGCAGTTTGCGGCCCATACAGGTGTGATTGAAGCTGTGCTGCTGCTGGCGTAAAAGCACCTGCAATTCACTCAGGCGTTCGGATTTCACATGTTCTTCAACCTGGGTGTCCATGTCAGCCGCCGGTGTTCCCGGTCGCGGGCTGTATTTGAACGAAAACGCTTGTGAATATTCCATATCGCGCACCAGTTGCATGGTGGCGGCAAAATCTGCATCACTTTCACCGGGAAACCCGACAATGAAATCTGATGACAGGGCAATATCGGGCCGGGCGTCGCGAATGCGTTTTATCACATCATAATAAATCGCTGTTGTATGTTTGCGGTTCATGGCTGCCAGGATTTTGTCCGAGCCAGATTGCACCGGCAAATGCAGATACGGCATTACACTGGGCAATGTTTCATGGGCGGCAATTAATTGATTATCCATATCACGCGGGTGTGATGTAGTGTAGCGCAATCGATCCAGTTTCTCTATCAGCGATAAATATTTTAACAGATCCGCCAAACCCCATTGCCCAGAACTGCCAACTGGTGCATCGGCTTGCCACGCATTTACATTTTGACCCAATAAAGTGATTTCGCGAACACCACTTATTACCAACGATCTGGCTTCTAGTGTGATCTCAGCAACGGTTCTGGAATGTTCTGGACCTCTGGTATATGGTACCACAC
>JAKITH010000036.1 GCA_021648185.1 Thiomicrorhabdus sp.
GTGTCTCAGAAAAAAAACTGTACCTTACCTATGTTAAAGCCATTCGACTCAACCAAGCACATATGGTATTAACCTACTTTAAAACCCCACAGTCGACCCCTCTCGTTTTAGACAACATTAATAAAAAAATCTTAAAGGCAACCAAACGTAACGATTTAGTACCCGTATACAGTTTTAACGGAGATGGACTTTGGCTCGCGAAACAACGAGGTAAAGGACGCCCCGTCTCCGGTGGCACCACAAAGCTAAAAGCTTGGAATAATCTATTAGAACGGCTTAAAATCCAGTAAGATTGAATTTAAATGCAGAATAAACGCTCCAAAGGACAAAACATCATGAGTTTAAATAAACAAATGGTACTTTTTATCGCTTCATTGCTAATGATCCTATTGATTGGTACGTTTGGCTTAAACCTAAGCAACACCAAAAGCTTTTTGCAAGAACAACTTCGCTCACATGCACAAGATACCGCAACCTCTCTTGGACTCTCTCTCAGCTCTATTCAAGATCCAAATGATCTACCTAGCATGGAAACCATGATTAATGCGGTATTTGATCGAGGTTACTACAACAGCATTACACTCAAAAACACCGAAGGCGAACTGCTTTACCAACGAAAAAACACCCAAGAGATGGAAGACGTTCCTAATTTCTTTATCCATGCTATTAAGCTGTCCGCTCCCACTGAAAAAGCACTAGTACAATCGGGCTGGATTCCTATTGGAACCCTAAGCGTCACCAGCCATACGGGTTATGCTTACATTGAATTATGGAACTCCGTCTTAACCCTATTAACCTGGTTTTCATTCGCCGCTCTCCTCTCCATACTCCTTATTATTTATGCCCTTAAAATCATGCTCTCACCACTGAAAAAAATGGAAGAACAAGCGCAAGCCATTGTCAAAAAAGAGTACTTAATTCAGGAACCACTGCCTAAAACAAAGGAATTTCGTGAAGTTGTTTCCGCAATGAACGCCATGGTATCCAAACTTAAAATGGTGTTTGAACGCGATGCCAATACGGCAGAAAAACTCCAAAAAATGGCCTTCCAAGATTCGGTTACCGAACTCCATAACCGTCGCCATTTTGAGATGTTATTAGACAGCTTATTAGACCCAACTGAAGACGCAATTCCTGGAACCATTTGCCTCTTACGCATACAAAACCTCAAAGCACTTAATGAGCAATACGGTTATATCACTGGCGATAAGTTCATAAAATCATTGGCTGAAGTCATGCAGTCCAGTCTACATCACCGTAACAGCATTTTTGCTCGACTAAATGGAACAGAGCTTATCGCCGTCTTACCCAATTCGAATCCTGAACAAATACACCCTCAAGCAGAGATCATTACAGAGAGCCTGCCTGCCATCCTAAAACAGCTTTCTATTGAAACGTCACAAACCAGTGTATCCATTGCTTATATTTGCTATGAACCGGGACAAACACGAAGCACGCTGCTGGCTAACTTAGATTTTGCCATTAGCCAAGCCAATCAACTCGGACAAAATAAAACCTATTTTTACAAAACGGAAAAAAATAATCGTCCCTCACACCTTGCATGGGATAAAAAACTGGATCAAGCATTTTTTGAAGATCGTTTCGTGCTCTTCCAACAAAACTCTTATGATCACAATCGTGACATTCACGATCAAGAAGTGTTGATTCGTTTAACCGACTTTGATGGCATCATTCGCTCTGCTGGCTACTTTATGCCAGCCATTGAGCAACTCAACCGAATCGAAGAGATTGATAAATGGGTGATACAACAAGTTTTGCAATTTTTACAACACCCCTCTCGTCACCCGATTGCCGTAAACCTATCCAAATCGGTTTTAGAGAACCCTTTATTTAAAAAATGGCTTATCAAGACATTGACCACATCAAAAGCACACCTTTCAAGCCTCTCATTTGAGCTCTCTGAGAGACTCATTCTTGATGAAAAAGGAACCGCTTGGCCACTAATTGAAGAGCTGAAACAGCTGGGAATCGGTTTTGGAATTGACCATTTTGGCAGTGCATTAGCCAATATAAGCTATCTTCAAACCATACGACCCAATTACATAAAATTAGACCCCTCATTCAGTAAAACCATCACCATGGATGAACAAACTAAAAACTATGTGACAAGCTTATGCGAACTTGCGACCAGTTTAGATATTAATATTATTGCCACGGCAATTGAAAACCAAGAACAACAGAAGGCCTTTGCCGAGTTAGGTACCGGGTATTTCCAAGGTTACTATTATGGCGCCCCTTCTGCTTTAACGCATAAAAGCATTCTATAATAACGGTTCAGCTTTACGCCAAATAATACCAAAGACAATAGGCCATATGGAATCGATAAAAAAGACAACACCAACGCAATCTAAGATTACATCACAGG
Organism: Thiomicrorhabdus sp.; assembly: GCA_021648185.1. Next base: position 2,387 of record JAKITH010000036.1, read on the forward strand.
GCTCTCAAGATAACGTAACGCCGTCCGACGCGTCCAATGTCTGCTCCACGGAGGAGCTCTATCAACAACCACAACATGCAGAACTTCACAGCCCATTATTAGACTGCTTGGTTATCTATACAAAATTAAACCGCCAACCCTTCTCTAAAGAAGCCTTAATTGCAGGCCTTCCGATTGAAGAGAGCTGCATTCCTCCTGAAATTTTTATTCGCGCCGCTGAACGTGCGAATCTCATTGCCAGTTTTAAAGAGCGTCCCCTACAAAACATCTCTAATCTAGTGCTTCCTTGCATTCTGGTGCTGAAAAAAAATCAAGCCTGTATTTTAGAGCACCTCGATTTAGATGCGGGAACAGCCAGAATCATTCTACCAGAAGCCAAAGAGGGTTCCCTCACGATTGACTTGGCAAAACTGGAAGACGACTATACTGGCTATACGATTTATCTCACCGTTAAAATGCGTCATGAAAGAAAGACCGAAAACTTACTTGGATTTCAAGATGGACACTGGTTTTGGAGTACCCTATGGGCTTCAAAGTCCATCTACCGAGATGTATTAATTGCCTCCATCGTCATCAATATATTTGTCTTAGCCACCCCTCTTTTTGTCATGAATGTCTATGATCGCATCGTACCCAACAATGCAATCGAATCGTTATGGGTACTCGCCATTGGGGTCAGTGTCATTTATCTATTTGATGTCTTACTCAAGTATTTGCGCTCCTATTTTTTAGAGGTGGCTGGCAAAAAAAGTGATGTCATTATGTCAGGCAAAATATTTGAACAAACCCTTGGTTTAACCATGGCCAATCGCAATGGTTCAATTGGGGCATTTGCCAATACCCTTCGAGAGTTTGATAGCATCCGTAACTTCTTTACCTCGGGTACCATTGCATCACTGGTCGACTTACCCTTTACGATTATTTTTTTATTAGTGATCTTTTACATCGCAGGGCTCATTGTTTTGGTGCCTCTCACGATTATCATCATTATCATGCTCTATAGCATTCTATTAAAGAACCCTATTCAGCGTAGTATTGAAGCCACCTATCAAGCCAATAGTCAAAAAAATGCGGTGCTTATTGAAACACTTACCGCCATGGAAACCATTAAATCAATGGGGGTTGAAGCGCGTTCTCAATGGAAATGGGAGCAAGCAATTGGCGAAATTGCTCAAGCCAGCCTACGCTCAAAAATGTTACAAAGTTCCATTGGAAGAATGACTGGGTTTATGCAACAAATCAGTACCGTAGCGATTGTATTAACGGGTGTTTACTTTATTACCGAAGGCAATTTAACCATGGGCGGACTAATCGCCACCGTTATGCTCAGCCAACGAGCCATCGGCCCAATGGGGCAATTTGCCAATCTCACCTCCTCCTATGCTCAAACCAAAACCGCTTTAGAATCGTTAAATGAATTAATGGAAAAAGAGGTTGAAAGACCTGCAACAAAACGCTTTATTCAACATCCGTACATTGAAGGACGTATTGAATTTAATAACGTAAGTTTTACTTACCCTGGTGAAACCAAGCAAGCACTTAATCATATTAACTTCATTATAGAGCCTGGTGAAAAGGTAGCGATTATCGGCCGTATTGGCTCAGGAAAATCCACCATTGAAAAACTTATTTTAGGCTTCTATCAAATTGATGAAGGCGCCATTCTAATTGATGGAATTGATATTTCTCAACTGGATCCTGCAGAATTAAGACGCAATATTAACTACGTTCCACAAGACATCACCCTCTTTAGCGGTGATGTACGTGACAACATCTCCTATAAAGCACCTTACATTGATGACAGTGAAATACTAAGAGCCGCCAAACTCGCCGGCGTGGATGATTTTATCAAACAACACCCCTCGGGCTATAGCCTGAAAGTAGACGAGGGAGGAAAATCCTTATCAGGAGGGCAACGACAAAGTATTGCGGTCGCTCGAGCATTGCTGCTTGACTCTCCTATTTACCTGTTTGATGAGCCCACCAATGCGATGGACGCGAAAACGGAGCAGATCATGATTGACCGTCTTAAAAAAGGAACCTTAAACAGCACAACCTTATTGGTCACGCACAAAATGAGCTTATTGCAATTAGTGGATCGCTTGATGGTCATGGACAATGGAAAAATGATCGCTGATGGCCCCAAACAAACCGTTCTCGACGCCCTTAAAACGGGTAAAATTAGTAAAAAGAAACCCTCATGACAACACCAGATAAGCAACCAGATCCTCAAAGTACCTCAACACAAGCCGACTCGAATGCATTAACAAAAGAGCAAGAGCACGCAGCGCAACAAAAAGAAAAAATTATTGCACAAGATATTGAGTTCATGTCGAGTCTAAGCCAAGCAGCACTTGAAAAGCCTACGGTACGATCACAATGGCTGGTATGGATTATTTTATTCGTCGTAATTTGGCTCATCACTTGGGCAAACTATGCTGAACTGGATAAAATTGTGCGTGGCGAAGGAAAAGTCGTTCCTTCTACCAAGATTCAAGTCATTCAAAACTTAGAAGGAGGGATCGTTGAAGAGATTTTTGTGCGAACAGGGGGTCATGTCACAAAAGGTCAAATTTTAATGAAGCTGGATAACACACAATTTTCCAGCTCTTTTGATGAAAGCGAAGTCAAGGAAGCCCAGCTTACCGCTCGCGCGCAACGATTAAAGGCTGAAGCTTTTAATAAACCCTTTAAACCCCATAAAATATCCCACGACAGCAGAATACAAGCATTGTACGATCGTGAACACCGACTATACAAGTCAAGGGCCAGACAGCACAAAACCAATGACTCCATCATTGTTGAGCAAATTGAACAAAAAAAGCTCGAACTCCGTGAGGCAACCAATCAACTCATCCAATTAAAGCGAACCCTTCAGCTGTTACAACAAGAAATTGACTTAACGGAGCCTTTGGTAAACCAAGGCATTGCCTCGCACGTAGATTTACTCAAGCTGCAACGAGAAGAGAATGAAGCCTACTCTAAATTAAAATCTGTCGAATTCTCAATACCAAAACTTCGATCCGTGATCACCGAGTTTCGCTCAAAGCGCATCGAAGCACAAGAAAACTTTATGAATGAAGCGCACGAAGAACTCAATCAAGTACTGGCAGAGATCAGCCAAATTGAAAAGTCCAAAACCGCACTGGCCGATCGCGTCACTCGAACCGAAATTAAATCCCCTGTGAGTGGAGTCATCAAACAACTTTTTGTCAATACCATTGGCGGTGTTATACAGCCCGGAAGTGATATTATCGAAATTGTCCCTGAAAATGATACCTTAGTCCTTGAAACCAAAATATTACCCGCCGACATCGGTTTTATTTACAACGGACTGACAGCAAAAGTTAAATTTACCGCCTATGACTTTTCTATTTACGGTGGACTGGATGGTGTCGTCACTCAAATATCGGCTGATACCATCACCGATGAAGAGGGGAATAGTTTTTATATTGCTCGAATCAAAACCAATGAAAATCACCTAGGAACAAAAGAAAAGCCCTTATACCTACTTCCTGGAATGACCGCAAGTGTTGATATTATCGTCGGAAAACACACTCTACTAGACTATTTATTAAAACCCATTATCAAAGCAAAAGACCAAGCCTTAAGAGAGTCATAAATTTAAATGATACCATCAACGTTATTATATATAATAGCCACTTAATACGAACTAAAGCTAGTGTCTAGACAATTAACACACTGCTTTATAAGATAATTTATCACCATAAGCCAAGGCTAAAGATGCACATGAAACGCCCCTTAATTTTCATACAAAACCCAAACGCCCTAAAAAACTGGCTTACCGCCTGTGGTTCTGATGCAAAAATTCTTTACGACCTCGACACATTAAGTCAAAAGTTTACCCCTTCCAATGTCATTTTACTTGTGCATTTGTCTGACAAAGTCAATCAAGAAAAAATTACACACCTTTGCCAACAAAATCTTGATGTCTTGGCCTTTAGTGACAAACCTTCTACAACGGAAGGAATACAACTCTTTAAAAAAGGCATCAAGGGTTACCTGAACACGCATGCTTCTGCGGATCGAATTCAACAAGCTCTCTCCACCATTAACTCTGGTAGCATCTGGTTAGGTTCCGCAATCATGCAAGCCATGATTGGTCAAGTTGGGCTGTCTCCTATTAAAAATAGTGATTGGAAAAAACAGCTTACGCCTAGAGAAACCCAAGTTGTTGAACAGGTACTCAATAAAAAAAGTAACCAAGAAATAGCCGATGCACTCAACATTACAGAACGTACGGTAAAGTCCCATTTGCACAATGTTTTTGAAAAACTTCAAGTTTCTGACCGATTAGCCTTGGCTTTAAAGATTCACAACTGGTAGAATACCGATAATTACCTACTACATAAAAAGAAGCTTTACCTATGAATAGACCATTCTCATGCCCTAAAGTTCTAGTTACACTCAGTGGCATTGTTGCGTTATTCAGCATGACACATATAACCTATGCCATGGATTTATCAACCACCGTAGAAGATGCTATCCTGCACAACCCCGAGTTTCGTGAACAACTGAAAATACACCAATCGGTACAAGCGGACTTAAAAGGGGCTGAAGGAAGTTGGTATCCAGTGATTGATCTTAATGCGGGGATAGGTTTAGAAGAAATTGATCGTAGAGGCTCTTCCACCAGTTTAACCAGAACAGAGACCAGTTTAAGACTGACTGAAAATATTTTTGAAGGCTATGCAACCGTTAATGAAATTGCTCGTCAATCTGCACGATTGGATGCCGCTGGCTACAATGCACAAGCCACCGCCAATAAAATCGCCATCGACATGACCTCTGCTTACATTGAACTGGTAAAACAGCAAGAATCTATGCGATTAGCGCGCGAAAGTAAAGCCACGCATGAACGTATTTTAGACCAAATTCAACAACGCACAGAAGCGGGTATTGGGAACCAAGTGGAAGTCGATCAAGCCAAAGCACGATTGGCACTCGCGAATTCAAACTTAATTTCCACACGCAACAATTACATTGATGCCAGATCTCGATTTCAACGCGTATTAGGTCGCATGCCTGAAACACAGTTAATTAAACCAACCATGCAATTCCAGTTTCCAAGTTCGCTAGAAGAAGCCATTAATATCGCGTTAACCGATCATCCTACCTTGCGCTCTGCCAATGCCGACATCGCGGAAGCACGCGCACAACATGCCACGGCGGCACAAGCGTATTACCCTAGAATTGATTTAGAACTTCAAAAAACACTGGACAATAACATCAATGGGTTTGAAGGTAAAAATCATAACTTACAGGCGATGCTACGACTCCGTTACAACTTATATAATGGTGGAAAAGACGTTGCACAAAGAGATTCAATGGCCAGTGAAATTCAACAAGCCAAAGAAATTCGAAATAACTCTCGCAGACAAACAATTGAAAACCTAAGCTATGCTTGGGCGGCGAATGAGTATCTAGAAGAGCAGATGATCTACATTGATCAACACATTAAACTAACTTACGACACCTTACAGGGATACCGTAAACAATTCAATTTAGGGCGTCGCTCACTATTGGATTTACTGAATACCGAAAATGAATACATCAGTGCACAACTTACGCGAATTGATACGGAAGCCGAGCTCAACACGGCACAATATCGAACGCTTAATGCCATGGGAAAACTCATTGAAGCACTTAATGTTAATATTAACTATGCAACGGTCGATAAAGACTACTCGCAAGAATAACATTTTTCTCCCCCCTGTAATCCACAGGGGGAACTCTCTCTTAACCAGATAAATATGTCTTAAATACTGGTTGAAAATACAAGGTACAACTGCCAAACGCCCATCGAAATCACACTGAATCCGGCAAACCGTCTCACCCATAAATTACGCGCTAACTTGGTAAAATAAAACGCAAACACCCCCATCAATAATAAATTAGGCAACGTTCCTAAACCAAAAGCCAACATCACCAACGCACCATCCATGGCACTGCCCGAACTCATCGCCATAATAAGCATGCTATAAACCAATCCACACGGCAACCACCCCCAAATAAGGCCATACAACCAAGCTTGAGGAAGCGTTTTAACCGCCGTTAATCGTGCTGTGTAAGGAGATATTTTTTTCCAAATAGCCTGCCCAGCTCTTTCAATCACCACCAGCCCAAACCACCAGCCCCCTAAATACAATCCTAAGGCAATCATAAAAACCCCCGCAACCACTTGTAGCCCCTGCTGAATAGGTAAGAATGTTGCTAGAGAGCCTATAGAAGCCCCTAAAAACCCAAATAACCCCCCGATCACAACATAACTTGAAAGCCGACCTAGGTTATAAGCGACTTGATAAGGTAACATTCGCCACCAACTGGATTGAACCTTTGGCTCCAAACTAAACGTTAAGGCCCCCACAACACCCCCACACATTCCTAAACAGTGTACGCCACCCAAAAAACCGACAATCAACGCCGTAATTAAAATAGGATCCACTTACATACTCCGTGTAGTTAAAGGGGTTAAAGCACGATAGCTAAGTGCTTCTGCAATGTGCTGGCTGCTGACCCCACTCGAACTTGACATATCCGCTAAGGTTCGTGCAATACGCAGGATTCGATGATACCCTCGAGCGGATAATCCCAGCTGATTTACGGCTCGCTCTAAAATGGTTTTGCTCAACTCATCTAACAGAATATAATTCTGTAATTCGGGTACACTCAATGCTGAATTTAAACAGCCTTGACGCTCTAATTGAATGGTGCGTGCAGCCATTACTCGTCGGCGAACATCAATGCTATTCTTGCCACGATCGCCCGCACCTTTTAATTCTGAGAT
>JAKITH010000037.1 GCA_021648185.1 Thiomicrorhabdus sp.
TTTCTTATGCCGTTTGAAAAATTTTTTAACTTCAAAAAAGTCTGCTTTTGTGGCGCGCAGTAAATGGATGCTGGGTGGTTGGTTTTGGATGTTTGACAAAATCTCTTCCCCCCCCCTATAAATTTATAAATAATTGTAACGGCTCAGATAGCACCTGTAAATGATCATTTTTTAACACAGAGTTGGCTTTTTTCAGGCGTTAGCTGAGTCGTTACAAATAATTGAAACTGAATATTATGCCCCGATTAACCTGCTCTGCTTGTGAACGTACGCTGAATAATTGCTTGTGCCAGTGGATTAAAGCGATGATTCCAAACCAAGTTGAACTGGGTATTTTACAACATCCCAGTGAAACGGCTCAGGTAAAAGGCACCGCCAAAATTGTCCAGTTGTCGCTGCAATCTTGTCAAACGTGGGTTGGCGAACAGCTCGCTGAATTACCTACGTTGCAACGGTGGTTGCAAGGGGATAAAACCGTCTTTTTACTCTATCCTAAAATTGATCATCAGCCCGAACCTTTTGCGGCATTCAGCATTACTCAAATACAGCAAGACTTTGACTTGAGTGCCATTAAAATATTAGTACTGGATGGCACATGGCGTAAAACCCATAAAATCATGCAACTGAACTCGGTATTGCGAGGGTTGAATCGCGTGGTGTTGTCGCCGACGGAACCATCAAACTATCGGATTCGTAAACAAAAGAACAGCAACAGTCTTTCGACAGTAGAGGCGGTTTACGCATTGTATTCACAGCTTGAGTGCAGTACTGACCGCTATCAAGCGCTCTTAACTACCTTTGAAGCGATGCAGAATCACCAACAAAATTTCTTCCCCCCCCTTAAAGTAAAATAGGGGGGGGGAGAAATTATTTTAAACGTTCTTTTTTGGATTCACTGTCCACTTCTTCACGCAGTTTTTTAAAGATAAACAGGTTAGAGATTGAGAAGTTAAAGCCCATTCCCATAAGTACGCCTACGATTAACGCCAAAATCATCTGTTCTTGAAAGAACGGTACAAAGGTGGTGAGGGTGTAATAGGTGCCGTAGTTGACGGCAAACCCCAGTAAAGAGCTGGAGGCAAATGCTCCCCATTGCGTAGCTTTGGCGGTTTTTTCGCGGTGGCTGAAGGTGATTAGGCGGTTGAGCATCCAGTTCCACGATACCGCAGGCCAAAAGGAGAGGGCACGCGCCACGGTGTGGGAGAGGCCAAACATTTGCAACAACAGGTAAAAGGCCAAATCGACAATAAAACCACTGCTGCCGACTAAGGCAAACTGAAAAAATTCGGCTTTGGTTTTAAACTTATATTGGTACAGTCGGCGCAGGTGGCGTAAATACTTTAGTTGTTCCGATAGGGTGAGCTTGGATTCGCCATGAATGCGATCGACAAAATGAATCGGCACTTCACTGACGTTTTCAAACGGCCCTTTAACCATCACTTCCAGTGCAATTTTATAGCCAATGGGCGACAGTTCATTGGCGGGCGGAATATCCGCTTTTCGCACGGCAAAAAAACCTGACATCGGGTCTTTGACTTTGGTGAGCGGCAAAGCGGGCAGGGTGGCAACAACAGAGTTGATGTAACGCCAGAGCGTCCAGCTGTCGTCAATGCTGCCGCCTTCGACGTAACGCGAGCCTAAAACAAAATCACTCTCCCCCGTTTTAAGTCGTTTAATCATCTCTGGAATGGCGCTGGCGGGGTGGGAGAGATCGGCATCAATCACCACCACGTAATCGCCCTTTGCTTCCGCAAAGCCATCAATAACGGCAGGGGATAACCCTCTGTTTTCAGTGCGATTTATCAAGCGAATGGGATAGGTTTCAGAGAGCGCTTGTACTTTTTCAATAGAACCGTCTTGCGAGTTGTCGTCCATAATCAAAATTTCATAGGACAGCCCTTCGGCGGCGATAAAGTCTGCCAGAGCGGTTTGAATCATCTCGCATAAGGGGGATAAATTTTCAAACTCTTGATAGGTGGGGACAACAATGGATATCATGAAATGAGGCCTGATCACTTTTTACCAATTAAAAGAAGCATTATGCCCGATTTTTACTTGCTAAACCAGCGTGATTCTACGTGCTTGCCCATTCGAATAAAACGGGCTTCGATCCAATAATTAAGCCATAGGGATAAATACAGGGTAAACCCCGTGGCCAAAAGAAACACCAGAGGAATTCGCCAGAGTTCAACTTGAGTAATACTGTCAAAATCAACCGTGCCTAATACAATCACCCACGCCAGCGCAATAAAGGGGAAGTGAAAGAAGTACATCGGGTAGGCGACTTCGGATAATAAACGCCACCCTTTCCAGCGTACTAGGGGGGGAGAAATTTTGGTGTTTCTGTCGTAGTGAAACAGCAACACCATTAAGAGAATGCTGCCACTGAATACAAAACGGTGTAGGGTAATCACCGCAAGGTTAAGCTGTTCATTAAAGGGGTGATAGTAGCTGGATTGTGTGTTGTAAAATGGATACTGCATACTGAGATAGACGAGGCTTAATCCAACTAAGAGCACCACCGCTTTTAGAAGTGGGGAGAGTGAGAGTGAATAGTGGGGTTTGTACCAAAGTATAAACGCCCATAATACGCCGAGCAGTAATGGGGTAATACGCGTTTCAATCACATAATACATGGTGTCCATGTACAGTGCTGGATCAACAGAGAGAATAAATTCGTACCACGGGGTTTGATAGATAAGAGGCGTTTGGTAAGCGAGCCAAAACCGTATCAATACACTGAGGGCAATGAGCAGGGACAGCCATAGAATAGGCGATTTTTGTTTGACTAAAAACAGAATTAAAAACGGTAAAATGAGATAAAACTGCACCTCAATCGACAAGCTCCACTGTACGGGAATAATGCCTTTGCTAAAGATGTTCTCAATAAACAGCAGGCTGTACCAGCCTTCGGTCAACAGTTTGTGCGGGTCGGCCAATCCATACAACAATAAGGCGACCAAAAACAGCGGATAAATTCGAAAAAAACGGTGCAGATAAAAACGCTTAATGCTGATGGACTGCTGTTTGTGATAGACCTTTAACAGCCCGTAACTGAGTAAAAAACTACTGAGCAAAAAGAAAATATCCACCGCTTTATCGGACGACAGTACAAACTGCATCCAACTTGGAATGCTTTGAATAAAGGCTTCCAGTTTGTCTACGTCTTTTTTAAATAGAAAAAACACCGCAAAAAAGACATGAAACAGAATCACCATTAAGACACTGATGCCTTTTAAAAAATCAATCACTGGAAAGGCTTTATCAGGTTGGTGAATGATCTCCGATGCGATGGCAATTGGGCGAGTGATAGGGGTGGCAATGAGGCGAATGATGGGCATTAAACGACTCATTAAGGCGTTTCATCCGTGGTGGATAGGGGGGGGAGAAAATTAATGCAGTGGTAATAGCGATAGGTCACCACAATGGCGCCATTCACCGATAACGGCTCCTCTTTTAACAAATCACAGCGCTCAAAGTACGCGGGTTTCTGTGTTTTTGGCGGGGTTGTTTCATAGTGTGGCACCACCAATAACCCCGCGGTTCCAGCTTTAGGGAGGCCAAACCAAAAATCATACTGAGTCTGTCTACTGCCTGTGATAAACACAGGCTGAGGACGTGCGTACCATGCTAAGTGACTGGTGACACTCCAATTGGAGACAAACAGCGGCAGCTTTTTGGGGTCATCGGTTAAGCTGGATTGCAACTCAATGGCGGTTTTAGTGGCTTGAGGCCAGCCGTAGTCGCCTTGAATGGGGTTTTTATGGTCATCAAATGGAATCCACGGTTTGTACAGTAAACTGTGCGCCAATAACACCAGCGTACCCGCCAAAATAAAGTGAAAATAGGCTAACGGTTTCAACCATTTTTTACCACGTTGTTGCCAAGCCCAGTGGACAATTAGCGGTAACATGAGCAACCACGATAACGAAACCCAGTGTGGCAAACTCTCTTCAAAGCCAGACCCCCAAGCAAATAGCATCGTAACGGGCAGGGCAAACAGCAGCAATAAGCGAGTGCGTGCATCGCGATAGTGTGCAGGCTTGAGCATCATCCACCAACCGAGGATAAAAATAACCGGCGTGTACGAGGCCAGTTGGGTCAGTTGGGTGCGAACCAAGCTGTCCAGCTCCCATACGGTATTGCCAGTGCCGTGGTCAATTTGATACAAAAAAGAGGCCCAGTCATTTTGGGCGTTCCAATACAAAATAGGGGTAATCATCAAAGAGGCGATGAGAATGGCCAGCCACAATCCCTTTTGAGTGAGCCAGTCCCAGCGTTTCTCCACTACCATCACTAAAATAAGCGAGGCAACCAGTGTTACGGCGGTGTATTTAGACAGTGCCGCCAACCCAATAAACAGCCCTAGCAGCAGCCAATATTTGATTTGATTGCTTTCCAGCAGTTTAATCACCACTAAAATGACCGCTAAACTGATCACCATTAATGGATTGTCTGGCAACATCGCCATGCCCATTAAGGCTAAAATCAGACAACTGTTTAACAGCGCCACACTCCAAAACCCTAACCATGACGTGTCATTTAATGCGGTTGGCTCCGATTGCCACGGGCGCTCAGCGTTGCGTTTGCCAAACAGCTCAATGGTCACTTGGTAGAGCAAAAAATTTAATAACGCGTATAAGGCAATCGGAACAATCCGCGCACTCCAATCGTAAGGCGCAAGCCACATCGGGATCATTTGCAACCAGCCTACCATTGGCTGGTGATCAAAATAACTCCAATCGGGCATTAAACCATAGAGTGCATAGTGCACTTCGTCCCCACCCAGTTCAACATGAAAGGCCAAAAATAGGTGCAACAATTAAATCAGCAAAACCAGTAGAATACTGGCGCGTTGTGGCGAAAGAGAGGAGGGGGGGGGGAGAAAATTCATGCTGTTTTACTGCCTGCCGTACTTGTCTTCAAAGCGAATAATATCGTCTTCGCCGGTGTATTCACCCACTTGCGCCTCAATTAACACTAAATCTAAACGGCCATCATTGGCCAAACGGTGCTTTTCACCAATGGGAATATAGGTCGATTCATTGGGGCGAACCAGTTGTGTTTTTTCACCCACGGTGACGGTTGCCGTGCCCGAGACCACAACCCAGTGCTCACTGCGATGCAGGTGTTTTTGCAAGCTCAACGATTTACCGGGCTTAACCACAATGCGTTTAATTTTGTACTTGGCTTCCGACTCCAATACCGTATAGGTTCCCCACGGGCGATGCGCGGTGCGGTGAATGTTTGGTAAATCACTGCCTTGGGCTTTTAACTGCTCTACAATTTTTTTGACCTTTTGCCCAGAGCCTTTGGGCGCAATCAATAACGCATCGGCGGTGTCCACAATCATCAAGTTTTCAATATCAATAAGCGAAATAATGCGCTCATTGCCAAGTATTAAATTGTTTTTAGCATTCAACAACAGCGTATTATCGGCTTGGGTATTGCCTTGCGCATCTTTATCAAGCTCTTGGTCTAAGGCTTCAAAACTGCCTAAGTCGCTCCAACCAATGTCACTGGGAACCACCTTAACATGCTGGCTTTTTTCCATCACTGCGTAATCAATACTGTCCGCCGGAATGGCTTGCATCGCCTCAAGCGGAATGCGTAAAAAGGTCTCTTGTTGGGTTTGTTGGTAGGCCGTTTGGCAGGCTTGAAACATCTCGGGCGCATGGCGTTCCAGCTCGGCTAAAAAAACGCCCGCCTTAAAACAGAACATGCCGCTGTTCCAGTAAAAGTTACCCTGCTCCAGATACGATTCTGCCATCGCAAGTTCGGGTTTCTCTTTAAAGGAAAGAACGTCCTCACCTTGTGCCTCAATGTAGCCAAACCCCGTTTCAGGGTAAGTGGGCTGAATCCCAAAGGTGACTAATTTATCTTGTTGCGCGAGCTGCTTGGCCTGATGCACCACTTTTTCATAAGCCGAAGGGTCTTTGATTAAATGGTCGGAAGGCGTCACGAATACAATGTCATCCGCATTCACCGCCATGCACGCCAGCGCAATGGCTGGCGCGGTATTACGCCCAACGGGTTCTAAAATAAACTGCGCTTTTAAAGATGAAGAGGCGTTCGTATTTAATCCCTCCATTTGATCCAACGCCAGAAAATACTGCTCTTGGTTGGAGACAATCAAAAATTGATCGCAAAATACTTGGTTACGCAACACTGTTTTTTGAAACAGAGATTGCTCTTGAAAAAGAGGCACAAACTGTTTGGGCAATAAGGTACGACTGATTGGCCACAAGCGCGTACCCGAGCCACCACAGAGAATTAAATTAATCATAAAAAATACAAACGGCAAGCGTTCCTTATTGGTTAGTTTTTTATCGTTCTTTCGAGTATACGACGTAATTCTTCGGTACTACCAGGCGCGCGTAAGGTAAAGTTTTGACTGGCATCGGCTGAAAAGAAGACTACAGCGCCACTGCTAATACGATAGTGCTGAGCAAAGCTACGTCCTTCTGGCAGTCCTAAACTGGCGACTAAAAATTCAACTTGATCACCGTATTCATCCCTAATCGGGGCGAGCAGTTCCATGACCATCATGCCGCCAGCGGTATTGACATCATATACCAGTACCACGGCCGGTTTGCCTGCGCCCACTCTATTTAAATCGGTTGGATAAGGGGTTTGTGGCAGTTGTGTCCAAATTAAAACGGCAGACAGACCGAGCACGATAAAATAGATGAGTCCTTTTTTCCAGGGGGCAAGTGGGTTTTTGGGAGGGGTCATTGTGGCCATGTTGATTTCCTTGAGGTTTATTTGACTACATTATTTTAACGAATTTTGAGCGGGTTACGTCTTTATTACAGCTTAAGCCGTTTAAAAATTACTTCAGGAATGTTACGAATGATAAACATAATCGCCATCCAAAATAAGGGGGTATATAGGGTTTTGCTCTGTTTTTTGTGAATGGCGTTCACAATGCTTTTTGCTATCTGTTCGGGTTGTGCCCAGAGAGCGCCTTTTTTAAAATCGGCGGTCATGGGGGTGTCAACAAAGCCGGGTTTGATGTCGAGCACCTGTACGTTGTGGGCATAGAGTCGGTTGCGTAACCCTTGTAAAAAGATAGACACCATGCCTTTCGCCGCGCCGTACACGTAGTTGGACTGTCGCCCACGGTCGCCTGCCACACTGGTGATGACAGCAATGCTGCCGTGTTGTTGCTTTTCAAATTGGTTGGCCAAGAGCGTGAGTAGGGAGATGGTGCTGATGCCGTTGGTGCTGAGTTCGCTCATGGTGAGGTGAACGTCTTGTTCGCAGGCTTTTTGATCGGGTAGGGTGCCATGGGCGATGAGGACGACATCAAGCGTTGGAAAGGTTTCCAATACTTGGTTTAACACGGCTTGATGGGTCTCAAATTGATTGACGTCCAGTTGGGCGGTATGCACTTCACTCGCGCCGCGTATTTTAGCATCGGCGGCGATGGTGTCGAGCTGTTCTGCATTGCGTCCGAGTAGGTAGAGATTGGCTTGCGCTTCGGCATAGAGGCGAAGCGTGGCTTGTGCAATGGCGGAGGTTGCTCCGATAATGAGTATATTCTGTTTCATGGGTTTTCCTGTGTCGTTCTTGTGCATAAATTACAAGCCTAAACGTTGTGATTGCAGTGAATTAAAGGTGTTGTCTGCGCCGTATTGTGCACGGATGTGTTGAAATTGTTGCCATTGTGGGTAGCTTTGTTTGAACATTTTTTCACTCATTCGAGCGTCCTTAGCGAGATAAAGTCGTCCGCCGTAGTGAAGCACAATGTCATCCAGCGTGTCTAAAAAAGCAAATAGGGTGCTGTCTATTTTAAAGTCGATGGCGAGGGTGTAGCCCTCCATAGGAAAGCTGAGGTAGTTGCCGTTTTGTGCCCCAAAGACTTTGAGCACGGCTAAAAAAGAGCCGCGTTTGGAATCGACTATTTTGGTGAGTATTTCAGTAAGGCCTTCTAACCCCGCCGCTTTAGGCAATACAAATTGGTATTGGGTAAAGCCTTTTTTACCGTAGAGTCGGTTCCAGTTTTGAATGCTGTCCAGCGGGTAAAAATAGGGCGCGTAGTGCGCACGGCGTTGGCTCTGTTTTTGTTGGGTTTTGTGATAGTACAGCGTGTTAAAGGCTTTAACGGTCAATGAGTTGAGCAGCGGGTTGGGCATGTTAAAGGGTACATTGAGCTTACTGGGGGGGGCAATTTTAAAGTTGGATGAGTTGTACTGTTTGGTGGCGTGTTCTCCCAGCATTAACAGAGAGCGCCCGAGGTGTTTGCCTTTGGTTAAGCCGTCAATCCAAGCCACGGAGTAGGTTGTGTTTTGATGGGTTTCAAACAGTTCAAGGGTTTCCGCAAGGTTATCGGTTTTCCACGTGGTCTCTTCAATAAACGCACTTTCAATGGGGATCAGTTTCAAACGGGCGGAGAGAATAATGCCTGTCAGTCCCATGCCGCCACAGGTCGCTAAAAAGAGTTCTCGGTGTTCGGTGAGCGAACAGATGAGCTGTTCTCCGGAGGCAACGCATAGCGTGAGGCTGATGATGTGTTGACTGAAACATCCGTCCAGATGATGGTTTTTACCGTGTACATCACTGGCAATTGCACCGCCTACCGTCACAAATTGCGTGCCGGGGGTGACGGGTAAAAACCAGCCTTTGGGCACAAAGGTGTTTAAAATGTGCGCTAAGCTGAGGCCCGCCGCACACTCAACCACGCCTGAGGTTTCATCAAATTGAATAAACTGGTCAAGTTTGTTTGTCTGTAAGGTGGTTTCTGCCAAGGCACTGTCGCCGTAGCTGCGTCTTAATCCAGTGGCAATAAAAGAGTTTGAAGGGGTGTGTTGATGGGCTAAAATGACCGAAGGCACCTCTTTTAATTGGGTAGCCGTATGCACATGGCTTTCAATTAAAGGGTATTTTCCCCATCCACTTAGAGTGCGTGATTTATTTAAAGACGGTTTATTTAAAGACATAACGTTTGTCCAGTTGGTATTTCACATAATAGCCAATGGTCAACCCAATCACACCGCCTACATAACGCATCTCTTTGGTGCCATAAATCGCATCAAACGCGAGCTCAAATCCCCAGAATATAAACGTGGTGACAATGCCCATAATGGTATACAGCGTAAAGGTTTTGGATCCGTGTTGAATGCTTTGAGTTTGGTATTTAAAAATATAACGTTTATCGAGCCAATATTTTAAGACCAAACCCA
>JAKITH010000038.1 GCA_021648185.1 Thiomicrorhabdus sp.
ATTTTTCAACCACTACCCCATCAAACGGCGCTTTAACATTGGCATAATGCAACTGCTCTTTTGCTTGATTTAAACTCGATTTAGCGGCCGCGACATTCTGCTGTGCCACACTGTATTGCAAACGCATCTTGTCGTATTGTTGCTTTGAAACAGAGGCTTCTTTATAGAGTTTGCTAAAACGCTTAAAATCCAACTCGGCATCTTTTAACCCTGCCATGGCTTGTTTATAGGCCGCATTGGCTTGCACAATACCACTTTTAATGTCCGCCGAGTCAATGCTAAACAGCAGCTCGCCCTGTTTAACGGTTTGCCCAACTTGAATATCCAGCGTTTGAATGTAGCCTGTTAAACGGGAGGCAATATTTGCTTTTTGCTCTGGCACCACTGAGCCTGGCACCACGGCCATCAGCGGAATTTGATCTAACTCAACCGTGGTGACGTGAACTGATACGACTTTGCCTTGCTCAGCAGATTTTGACGCTTGCGATGAAGTCGTCTCCTCAGAACACCCTGCCATGCCAAACAGAGTAACCAAACCCAAAACTCCAAAATAAGTTGAAACGTGTTTCATAATTAAATTCCCTATCATAGTTCTTCAATCGACATAGTGCCGGTGGCTAAGCGTAATTTCGCTTTATAGATATTCACATCAAATTCAGCCGATACTAACTCCGCTTTGGCTTTATCCAGCTGGGTTTTACTCGCCAATACTTCGGTCATGGTGGCCACTCCGCCTTCATAACGCTTTAAAACTAACGATTGCGCTTCGGTCGCATACTCCACTGCCAAGCGATCCGCCACCACTTGTTGCTCTGCTACCTGCATGTTTTGCCAATAAGACAGTACCTCCATACGCAACCGATTCTCTTGCGCTCGAACCGCCGCACGTTTTTGCATCGCCGAGGCATTCGCCATGTCCACCGAGCTTTGCGTTACCCCAAAGTCAGTCACCTTCCAAGAAACCACGCCCGCTACCGTATAAGAGCTGTTCTCCAATGCCAATGCATCATTATTCCACTCTTGACGCATCATGATATTAAAATGCGGGTAGTGATCTGCCTTGGCAATTCGCGCATCATAGACGGATGAAGCGGCCTCATCTCGCTTGGCGTTTAATTGCGGATTACCATCCAGCGCCAAGGACAACAGCGCTCCCACCGAGTTGGCGGGGAGGGTTAAATTAACCCGTTCTGCTACGTCCACCGTATCCATCACATTTTTATTCATTAAAATCTTTAATCGATCCAGTGCAATGGCCTCTTGGCCTTTCGCCTCAAGCAAACTGGTTTTGGCCGTAGACAAATGCACTTTAGCACTCAACAGTTCCGAGCGAACTACCACACCCTCATTGAGCAAGTTTTGCGTAGTGGTCACAAAGGCTTCCGCTGTACGCACCGCTTGCTCCGCAACCTGAATATGTGCTCTGGCCGCATGAACCGCTTCATACGCATGGTAAATTTGATAAGTTAGTTGCTGCTGAACCGCAACATCCCCCTGCTTTGCTGCTTGAATCATCGCGGAGGCTTGCGCTTCATAATGCGCTATTTTTCCGCCATTCCAAACTGGTAACTGCATCTCAATACGAGTATTAAAGTCGGTATAGGCATTGGGGTTGTTTAAGGTATCCAGCGAAAAGTCACTGGTCACCACACTCTGCTGTTGCAGTTTCATGCCAAACGCACTCAATGCATTGGTGGTATTGGCGGCGGTTAACGAGAGGTTAACTTGAGGCAAGCGACCCAGTTCTGCCTTTTTTAAAGCCGATTGCGCCTGCTGTAACCGTGCGCTGCTTAAATCCATTTCAGGATTATGACTTAATGCTTGATGCACGCTCTCTTTAAAATTAAACACCTCTGCAAGCACCAAACTGGGTGACATCAGCGCAATTGAACTGGCCAATACATAAACAAGTGGTTGTCCTTTTTTCATACCATTCCCTTTTGATTCATGCGATCTTATGCCCATTAACAATTTAGATAAAGGTATTATAATCAAATTTAAATATTAGTAAATACTAATATAATAACAATATCAACTTCTTCAACCAAATCAACTCACCGTGAAAAAAATGCCCAGCTTTCGCACGCCAATACAGATCTGGCCCCCTCTCCAATCCTACGGCCCAATTTAATATCTCTTTGGCAGAGACCACTTCATCCTGCCCTCCTTGAATCAGAACCCAAGAAAATTCTCCCCCCCTTATCTGAGAAAAATCATACAACCCAACAGGGGGGGCAACGGTACATAATGCCTCTACCTCTACTATTTTCTGAATCTTAGGGTGCGCACTTAACAGCACATAACTGCCAAATGAAAAACCCGCCAAGGTCACGCTCGTTATCCCAAAAATCTGCTTTGCCCAAGCCACTACGGCATACAAATCCTCTTGCTCGCCCACGCCATGGTCATACTCGCCAGCACTTTTTGCTACGCCTCTAAAATTGTATGCAACCGTAATATAACCCAGCGATTTAAACGTTCGTTCCATCGTTGTCACCACTTTGTTATTCATGGTACCGCCATGCAGCGGGTGTGGGTGACTCAATACCACCAGTTTGAGCGAACTTAAACAGCGATCAGACAATTTAGGGACTGTGTAGCGTACCTCTAAAACACCCACCGCGCCATCAATCGTTGTTTCCGTCATACCTTGTTGCAACATTTTCTCCCCCCCTATTCGTTTGAAAACCATTTAAACTGTGACAAACGGCCTGTTCTTAGTTATCGTACAACTTTTTTACTATAAGTTTTAACCTTAGGCCTCAATACAACCATGATCCCTCAAAAAACACTCATTATTGACGATGCCATCCCCTATGCCCATGAAATATTTTCGCACTTAGGCAAGGTCATCACCCTGCCCGGAAAAAGCATTGATGCACAAGCCCTACGTCATGCCGATGCCCTGATTGTGCGATCTCGAACCCAAGTAAACCAAGCCCTGCTTGAACACAGTACCGTGCAGTTTGTAGGCAGCACCGTCGTGGGTTTGGATCATATTGATCAAACGTATTTAAAACAACGCGATATTATTTTTTACTCCGCCCAAGGGTGCAACGCCAATTCGGTGGCGGAATTTATTATCACCGCATTATTTGATTTGGCAGAACAGTTTGAATTTAACCTGTTTGAAAAAACACTGGGGATTGTGGGCGTTGGGCACGTTGGCAGCTTAGTGCATCAAAAAGCGAAAGCACTTGGCATCACCTGTTTGTTAAATGATCCACCAAGAGCACGTAAAGAAGCCTGCTCAAACAACAACACAGAGGGGGGGGGATTTATTTCGTTAGATGAGTGCCTAACGGCCGATATCATTACCTTTCACACCCCCTTAACCACCACGGGAGAACATGCAACCTTAGACCTGCTCTCAGCCGAGCGCCTAAAACAGATTCAACCCCATCAAATTATCATCAACGCCGCTCGTGGAGGCGTCATTAATGAAGCCGCATGGAGCCAAACTCAAACACGCGCCAATGTCATTGACTGCTGGGAGAATGAACCTTATATTTCAGAAGCACTCTACCAAACGGCTTATTTAGCCACCCCACACATTGCAGGACACTCATTAGACGCTAAAGTGGCTGGCAGTGAAATGGTCTATCATGCCCTCTGTAACGCATGGAAAATAGCGCCCAAAGATGATTGGAAAAAATTTCTCCCCCCCCCTCCTACAACCATCCCCCTCACACCACAAAAAAGCCTGCAAACCACTCTGCACCAGCTTTTTACACAAACCCACAACCTTCACAACGACGATCACGCCATTCGCGCTGAGAACATGAAAGAGGTTCACCAAAAATACGAACACTACCGCCGTAATTTTCCAATTTACCGAGAATGGCACAATCACACTGTTCAAACAAACAACAACCCAACACTCCGCCAACGACTGGAAAGCCTAAACTTCAAAACATAACAGCACCCACAATCCAGCATAAATTAAAGATCTTTGCACAACAGGATGCACGGATAAAAACGTTACGATACCTTTGCACGAGAGGGGCGCGAGAGGAAAATTGACGTAAGTACCCCTTGAGGGTATAAAATTTACCTGATTGAGGCGGAAATCGCAGGGAATAGCCAGCTATTCGCAAGGTTTTCAACGAAAATCAGCTGAATTTTAGCCTTTTTCATCCATGCATTCTCTCGTGCAAAGGTATCACGAAGTACGGTAGTATATTGGGCGGTGAGTTCAATTAATCTATTAAAGGAAAAATAAAATGAAATTATCTATTGGTCTGGTGTTTTTTTTAGCTTTAATCCCTGCCGTTGTATTTGGAGAGAGTGATCATTCTCATGCAGAGCATCATACAGCGCCTTCTGGAGTAGAGTCACTGTCCCAAGATTTAAGGGATTTGCTGACGAAAGAAATGAAGTTTATACAAACAGGCATGATGTCAATCATACCTTCTTATGTTTCAGGGAATTGGAAAGAGATCGAAATTACGGCTGGCCAAATTAAAAATAGTTATATTTTAAAACAGAGCCTTTCTGATCGTCAGGTACAAGAGCTGCATTCGTCTTTACCTAAAGAGTTTATTGCAAAAGATAATCAGTTTCACTATCTGGCAGGAATGCTTGAACATGCGGCAAAAAGTAAAAAGCCTGAGTTAGTTAATTTTTATTTTTCTGAAATGAATAAATCTTGCGTAAGTTGCCACTCTGTTTTTGCAACGCATAAATTTCCAAATTTTAAAGAAAAGGCTAAAGCGCAACATGCTCATTAAGTTCAATATGAGGCTTTTGCAAGACAGGATGCACGGATAAAAAAGGCTGAAAACCGCCTGATTTTCGTTGGGAATCTCTAGCTATTCCCTGCATTTCCCGTCTCAATCAGTCAATTTTCATCTCTTTTTTATGCGTATCACGTGTAAATACCTTAATATCATAAGTAAATAGTCATAGAATGGAAGGTTCTAATTCTCGGGCAGGATTGCAGTACCTTCAACCTCTTAAAGGAGTGCGCGTTATGACGTTCAGAAAAAATACTACCCCCCAAAAGGCAACGGTTTATTTAATTGGCAGTGGTATCGCTTCGCTTGCCAGTGCGGTTTATTTGATTAAAGACGCTGGTGTGCTGGGTAAGAATATTCATATTTTAGAACAGGATGACATTGCTGGAGGGGCCTGTGATGGTGCGGGCAGTGTAGAAGAGGGCTATGTGGTTCGTGGTGGTCGTATGCATGAGGAACACTATGTATGCTATTGGGATTTGCTGTCTAATATTCCTTCTTATGATGATTCAACGGTTTCGGTTACGGAGGAGTCTTTTGAGTTTAATAGTCGGTTTGTGTCTCATGCGCAAGCGCGATTGTTGAAAAATGGTAAAAAAGTGGATGTATCCACTTATGGCTTGTCTCTTAAAGATCAGGCGGATTTGGTTAAGTTGACGTTTGTGTCCGAGGCGTCGTTGGGCAATAAAAGAATTGAGGATTGGTTTCATGCGGGTTTTTTTGAAAGTAATTTTTGGCTAATTTGGACGACGATGTTTGCGTTTCAAAAGTGGAGCAGTTTGGCTGAAATGCGCCGTTATATGAAGCGTTTTATTCATCTAGTGGATGGTTTGCATCAGCTGGGTGGCGTTATGCGAACTAAGTACAATCAGTATCATTCGGTTATTCTTCCAATACAATCCTATCTGAAAGAGAGGGGGGTTAATTTTGGGATGAATACTCAGGTTACAGACATTGATTTTAACCTGTCTGCGGATCAAAAAACCGCGACGGTACTGCATATTGTGAATAAAAAAGGCGTTGAGGATGAGATTGTTCTGGGTGAACAGGATTATGTTTTCATGACCAATGGTTCGATTACGGAAAGCACGGATAAAGGATCGTGGAATCGTGTTCCTGTTCTGAAAGATAAGTCGACCTCGGGGGCTTGGATGTTGTGGGAAAAAGTTGCCCAAAAAGATAAGGCATTTGGTAATCCGAGTGTCTTTAGCGACCATATTGAGTTGCAAAAATGGTACTCCTTTACGGTGACGTTAAAAGACGATACGTTTCATGAGCATATGGAAAACTTTACGGGAAATGTGGATGGTACCGGCGGTTTAGTAACCATGACCGACTCTAATTGGCTGATGTCTATTGTGATTGCACGGCAACCGCACTTTCCAGATCAACCGAAGGAGGTCAAAATATTTTGGGGGTACGGCCTTTACCCTGATCGCAAAGGGAACTATATTCAGAAAAAAATGTCGGAGTGTAATGGCGAGGAGATATTGGAGGAGTTGTGGTATCACTTGAAGGTTCAGGCGTTAATGAAGCCGGTTGTGGAGGCTGGAAAGGTGATTAATTGTATTCCGGTTGCGATGCCATTTGTAGACAGTTTGTTTATGCCTCGCTTACCAGGCGATCGCCCTGATGTGTTGCCAAAAGGCAGTAGCAATTTTGCTTTTTTAGGCCAGTTTGCAGAGGTGCCTAAAGATTGTGTGTTTACGGTTGAATATTCGGTACGATGCGCTCAAATGGCGGTATATGGTTTGTTTGAAACCGATAAGAAGGTGCTTCCTGTTTATGATTCGGTGCATAAAATAGAGTATTTAATTGCTGGAATGAAGGCACTTTCGCGGTAGGTAAAATTCGTCAATATGCAGTGGCGTATTAGGACGAAAGCAGTCGATTAAGTTGTCAGTCCAACGTTGTGCTCGTTTTGGCAGGCCATGATGTAAATAGTGGTGCACTTGTGCTAATACGGCATTTTGAAATTTCTCTGAGGGGCCTGCGTCTCCCGTTAGGTTGTCTGCACTGAAGTGAAAGGTGAAGTTAGCGGCGTGTGAAAAAATCCACTCGAGTGCTTGTGGCTTGACTTCGACTTGTTCAAACTTGGCTTGTTGTGCTTGAGTGCGACCATCAGGAATGTACCAGTAGCCAAAATCTTCTAATAAACGACGCTCTTTACCCGCGACACACCAATGGGCGATTTCATGTAGGGCGCTGGCAAAAAAACCATGGGCAAAAATAATACGGTGGTGAGGGTGGTTGGCATCGGCAGGGCGGTAGATGGGTTCTTTTTCGCAACAAACCAATTGTGTATTGTGGCTTGCTAAAAAGAGTTGATTGAAGCGTTCAACCAGTATGTGAGCGGTGTGAATGTTGGGATCGGTTTTTATCATTAGATGAAATTATAATCGGTTTAAAAAGCGGTGTATTGAATGCGGTTAATATACCAAACTTGTTGACCATTTGGGGTATTTACCGTGACTTCGTCGTCTACGGTTTTGCCAATTAACGCTCTCGCCATGGGGGCATTGATGCTGATGGCATTTTTTTGAGGGTCAAACTCATCGGCGCCTACAATTCGATATTGAACCACGGTTCCTTCCTCATTTTCAAGCTCAACCCATGCTCCAAAAAACACTTTGCCATCTTGTTGTGGTGAGTATTCTACGATTTGCAGAACCTCTAAGCGTTTTTTTAAAAACCGAATACGTCGGTCTATTTCACGTAAACGGCGTTTGCCTTCTTTGTACTCGGCGTTCTCCGAGCGATCACCGTGTGCGGCCGCAATGGTCACCTCTTTGGTGACGTGTCGTCGTTCAATGCGCCAAAGGTAATCCAGCTCTTTTTCGAGCTTAACGCGACCTTCTCGGGTAATTAGGTTGGCTCTTTCATTCATGAGTTATTCAGGGTACCAAGGGGATTTTTCGGCGGTTTCATACTGGGTTCTAAAGTGTTTTTTTAACAATTTAATCGAGCCATTCTTTTTGACTGCCTGACAGCCTCCAAGTTCATTTAACAGTTTATTAAAGCGGTGTTGACGCTCTAATTTTAATGCTTTTACATTGGGTTCAATATAGGTTTTTATAAAATTGTTAGCGGTTAGGCTGTATTTGGTGACATACAGGCGATTGACTAAATTTAAAGATTTAGAGACGCTCATACCACGGCAACGTTTGTTGTAGGCGTCGGTGAGCAGGGCAATTTCGATTAAATCAATGTGGGTTTGAAGCTCAGGGTTATTGGCTTTAACGGGTTGTTCGGCAAAGGAGGGGGGGGAGAAAATTAAAAAGCAGAGTGTAAGCAGGCTTTGAATGGCGAGAGTGTATGCAGGGCGTTGAGTTTGAGTGGTCATGATATCCTTAAAGCGTCTTTAAATAAGTGGTTTGATGTCCTTTGATAGTGTAATCGAATCGACATAAAAAAGCCCGCATAAGCAGGCTATATTTTAAGGACATTCAAGCGGACACATTTATATCCATGGCTAGAGGTTCAATTTTAAGTATTAAATTTTAGTAGTAGTTTTTTTCGTCGATGCTGCAAGCCTAAAAGCATGACCAGTCCAACACCAAATAGCATGAATGTAGGAGGGTTGGGTACGGAAGAGACAGTTTGTAAATTGGACTCAACAAGTGGGCTACCAAAGACTTGTACTTCAGACAAGATGTATAAGCCGTTTCCTCCTGAGGCAGAGAGCCTAAGGTACCTTGCTTCAACCATGGAAAAGTCCATGTTGGCAACGTATTCTTCATTTAAATTGTCACTGCTCATGGTGTCCATTGCGCGCGCAATTTCTCCATCATCTGGGTTAATCGTGAATAAATTGTCCCAATTGATATTGTCTATTGAGTAGTCCATTTGGTATGCGTCATTTGCATCAACTTGCATAAGTACGTCTTGAACCATAAATAGGTTGCCAAGATCCATGTTAATCATGCCTTCTAAGTTAGACCACCAAATAGTGTTTGAGGTGAAATCGCTTGACATCATAATATCAAACATTATAATACCTTAAAAGAAGAATTGGATAAGCGAGTAGGCAGTATTAATAGTAAGTATGGATCCAGTTCTTGGACACCCGTTCAATATTACTATAGATCTATATCGTTTAACCGGCTAATTGCTTGGTATAAAGTAGCACCAATTGCACTTATTACGCCTTTTAGAGATGGGATGAACTTAGTAGCCAAAGAATACATAGCTACCAAAGACGATGGAAAAGGCGTGCTTATTTTAAGCGCAATGGCTGGAGCGGCCAAAGAATTGGTAAGCGACTTGCAGGTAAACCCTAATAATTTACATCATATTGCAGATTCTATTTACAAAGTCCTTGAAATGAGCGAGGAAGATCAAATAGAGGATATGCGAGCTATGCAAAAAGGGGTAA
>JAKITH010000039.1 GCA_021648185.1 Thiomicrorhabdus sp.
TTGGTTTTGGTCGAGGTGTGGGTGAAACGATGATTGTCTTAATGGCATCGGGTAATACACCGTTGATGGACGTGAATATTTTTGAAGGAATGCGAACGTTATCCGCCAACTTGGCGGTAGAGATGGCCGAAGCAGAGGTTTATAGTTCGCATTACCGAGTTCTATTCTTGTCTGGTTTAGCGCTGTTTGTCTTTACCTTCTTCTTTAATACGTTAGCGGAAATTGTGCGTGAGCGCATGCGCCGTAAATACAGCTCACTGTAAGGAATATTGCGATGAAAAATTGGTTTAATAAAGGTGAGCATTGGATTTGGTTTAGTGCTTCAGCCGTCAGCGTGAGTGTGGTACTGGTCTTTGGTTTATTAGCGATGATTGCCTATAAGGGGTTGTTGCATTTTTGGCCTCATAATGTGTATGACTATCCAGTGACACAGTCCAATGGTCAGATTGAGCAGGTGATTGGAGAGCTGCGAGATACCAAGCTTAAGTTGGTTGTTGATGAAAATGACCCTGCCATTGTGCATGAAGTGCCTGATTATTTGATAAAAACGGGCAATAGAGATGTTTACGGAATTGACTTTAAGTGGGTTGGTTCAAGAGATGTTATTCAAAGCCAAGTTGTGCTAGCGGATAATATTACCGTAATTGAGCGTTACCAGTGGGGTAATGTTTACGGTTACTTGGACTCCCTTACTGTGAATGGTCAGGTCATTGCAACGGGTGAGGCCGTGAAAGGTGTATTGCAAGACTTGGCTGAGAAGGGTAATGCGCTTCATGAGGAAATTCATCATATTGAAAAAAATGTGATGGGGAGAATAAACTATCAAATTGAATCGTTACGTTTAGAACAAAAAAAGTTGGAGCTAGAAGGAGAGTATGATGCTCTAACGGCTGTCGATTTTGAAGCACAAAGAGCGGTTTTAGATCAGGAGTTTGTTGATCTTCAGGCTTCAATGCAAAGCCTATATAAAAAAGCGGAGACGTTGGGTGAGGTGACGTTAATCATTGCTGGCAATCAAAAGATTACCGTTAAAATAAAGCAAGTGGTGCGTTTTTGGCAGCCTAATAATATGCCATGGATTTCTAAGGTAGGCTTCTTTTTTGGCTCTATAGGAAATTTTTTAACCGATGATCCACGTGAAGCCAATACTGAGGGAGGGGTGTTTCCTGCTATAGTCGGTACGATCACAATGGTATTGTTAATGACCATTTTAGTGACCCCAATGGGAGTGTTGGCCGCTGTTTATATGTCAGAATACGCAAAAGAGGGGCCGGTTTTAAGACTGGTTCGAATCTCCATTAATAACTTGGCAGGGGTACCATCCATTGTCTTTGGTATTTTTGGATTGGGCTTTTTTGTCTATATATTGGGGGGCTCGATAGATGATCTGTTTTATGGGTACGCCGCCCCTAATCCTGTTTTTGGAACGCCAGGATTATTATGGGCTTCTTTAACCATGGCACTGTTAACGTTGCCAGTCGTCATTGTGTCGACTCAAGAAGGCTTGTCTCGTATTCCACGATCGTTACGAGAAGGCGGTTTGGCATTGGGTGCAACGAAATTTGAAACGATTACTCGAATTGTATTACCAATGGCCACACCTGCGATTATGACAGGACTGATTTTAGCGGTTGCTCGTGCCGCTGGAGAGGTGGCTCCTTTGATGTTGGTAGGGGTGGTAAAGTTGGCTCCTGCGCTTCCGATTGACTTTAATGCCCCTTTTATTCATTTAGAAAATAAGTTTATGCATTTAGGGTTTCATATCTATGATGTTGGCTTTCAGAGTCCAAATGTTGAAGCTTCTCAGCCATTAGTGTATGCAACGTCTTTATTGCTGGTGGTGATTATTGTGTCGTTGAATTTAAGTGCGATTATGATTCGAAATCGCTTAAGAGAGCGTTATAAGTCGCTAGGTAATTAAATAAAATATTTAAGATTAAGGAACACTTATGGCTGATTTTACAAGTTTATCAATGAACCGTTCTTCGGATAAATTGAAACTAGAGAACGAAGAGATTGCAATAGAGGTTAAAGACTGGAATCTTTATTATGGCTCTAAACAGGCGTTAAATGGGGTAACCATGAAGTTGCCTAAAAATAGAGTGACGGCGTTTATAGGCCCTTCGGGTTGTGGTAAGTCGACCCTGCTACGGTGCTTTAACCGAATGAATGACCTGATCGATTCGGTGAAAGTGGACGGAGAGATTTTATTGCACGGTGAAGACGTATATTCAAAGTACATGGATGTGTCGGCGTTGCGTCGTCGTGTTGGCATGGTGTTTCAAAAGCCGAATCCATTCCCCAAAACTATTTTTGAAAATGTATGTTACGGGCTGAGATTGCAAAATGTTCGCGATAAACAAATTTTAAATGAAACGGTTGAGTGGGCGTTACGTGGTGCCAACCTTTGGGAAGAGGTGAAAGATCGTTTGGATGAAAATGCTTTGAGTTTATCTGGAGGACAGCAGCAGCGTTTGTGCATTGCCAGAGCCATTGCAATTAAACCTGAAG
This sequence comes from Thiomicrorhabdus sp., assembly GCA_021648185.1. Next base: position 2,512 of record JAKITH010000039.1, read on the forward strand.
TATTGTTGTTGGATGAGCCAACCTCCGCGCTGGATCCGATTTCAACGTTAGCGGTAGAAGAGCTAATTTTTGAATTGAAAAAAGAGTTTACGATTCTTATCGTGACGCATAATATGCAACAAGCGGCACGCGTATCGGATTATACGGCCTTTATGTATATGGGGGATATGGTGGAGTACACCGATACCGACACCTTATTTACGAACCCTAAATTAAAGCAAACAGAAGATTATATCTCAGGACGTTACGGTTAAGCGGGGGGGAGAGGAAACCCTTAATTTCGTGTTTAAAAGTACAATAGGAATTTAGTTATGCAAAAAAAAGAGTTTAGTTCACATATATCAAATCAGTTAAATCGTAACTTAGAAGAGTTGTTTAACCATATTCTAGAAATGGGTGGCATGGTTGAAAATCAACTAGACATGGCGCTTTCTGCATTAGAAAATAGCGATATCAATGTCGCTAAAGAAGTACTGCGTTTTGATAAAGTAATCAACCAAGCGGAGATGGAAATTGATCGTTTGTGCATTCGTGTATTAGCACGCCAGCAACCCACGGCTTCTGATTTACGTTTAATTTTAGCGACGATTCGAATTGCCATTGATTTAGAGCGAATGGGGGACGAGGTGTGCAAATTGGCCAAATTAGTCATTAAGTTCCATAAAAATGACCCTTCTTCGAGTGCCAATTATGCTGGCTATGCAGAGCTGGTTGATATTACAACACGCTCACGTGAAATGTTAAAAGTCACCTTAAATGCATTTGCTCGTGTATCTTCTGAAGATGCGATGTCTATTTTGGATCAGGAAGAGATCGTCGATCAGGTTTATGCCAAAGCATGTAAAGATGTGACGGAGCAGTTTAAGAAAAATCCTGAAAATGTAGAGAGTTTACTGGAAGTGATGACCGCTTTGCGAGCCAGTGAGCGTCTGTCGGATCATGCCTTAAATATTATGGAGAGCATTATTTACTTAGTACAAGGTAAAGATGTACGTAATATGGATCAAGAGCGTTTAACCCAGTTCTTAGAAAAGCTATAAGGAGCATTGTTATGCCTGCTGAGACCATTCTGATTGTAGAAGATGAAGCTGCGATTCGTGATATGTTAAATTTCACATTGTCTTCAGCGGGGTATAATGTGATTGAAGCCCAAAATGGCGAACAAGCTTGGAAGATGTTAAATGACAGCGTACCAGCTTGTATGTTGTTAGACTGGATGCTTCCTGGTGTGTCTGGTGTTAACTTAGTGGAGCGGATTAGAAAGCACGAACGTTTTGCTTCTATGCCAGTGATTATGTTAACCGCAAGGGGGGAGGAAAATGATCAAGTGCAGGGGTTTGAAGCAGGTGCCGATGACTATGTCATTAAACCATTTTCGCCCCGTGCTTTGGTTGCACGTATTAAAGCACTGCTTAGGCGAGAGCATTCCGAATCAAGCCCCGTTGAAGTTTTGGTTCAGGGGGACTTAAAGCTTGATTTAGGCAGTTATCGTTTTACGATTGCTGGCCAAGAGGTTAAGCTGGGGCCGACCGAGTTTAAGCTTATGCAGTTTTTTATGAGTCGTCCAAATCGTGTGTTTAGTCGACTACAGTTGTTAGACCGAGTATGGGGAGAGCAGGTAGTGGTTGAAGATCGAACAGTCGATGTGCATATTCGTCGCCTTAGAAAAATACTCGAAACAGTGCAACGTGCCGAGGTGATACAAACCGTACGCGGAGCAGGGTATCGTTTTTCGGTGGATTAAGGCATCTTTAACCCGATTCCTTAAAGGGGGTTTTTATGTCGAATAGCCCAGTACCTAAAGCCGTTTCACGCGAGCTAACGTGGATTGCCATTTCATTGGGAGGCTTTCTGTTCTTTGCTTGGTTAACTGGGCTTTGGATGACCGTTTTATTTGCTTATGTGGGTTTTTATTTTGCACGCCAAGTTTGGAGTCTTTATCGATTTGAAGCATGGTTGCGTGAGGAGCCACTTGCTGAGGCTCCTCAATCAGGCTTTTGGCAAGAGCTGTGCTTTTTAGTTGCTCATAAACAGCGAGCTTTAGAAAAACGTGCCGATTTACAAAATAACAAGTCAGAACAATTTCATGCCGCTTCAATGGCCATTCCCATTGCCATTGTCTCTCTTACAAAAAATCATAAAATAGAATGGTTTAATGACGCTGCCCAAAAACTGCTTTCAATTAAGCGAAGTGATACTGGACGAAAGCTTGGGACGTTGGTCAGGCAACCGGACTTTATTAAATATTTAAAGCAAACCGATATTGAAAAACCGCTGTTTTTAGAGGGGTTTATGGGGCAATCCCGAACCTATCGTTGTGAAATTTTTGACTATCATCATGGGCATCGGCTACTGATGCTTGAGGACGTTCATGAACTGTATAATTTGGCGAAAATTCGTAAAGATTTTGTTGCGAATGCTTCTCATGAATTACGAACGCCTTTAACCGTGGTGAACGGTTATCTTGAAATGATGATTGATATGACCGAACAAGTTCCCAAGTTTTGGGAGAAGCCTCTAGGCCAAATGCACCACCAATCTTTGCGAATGCAGGCGATTATTGAAGATTTGTTAACGCTCTCTAGAATTGAGTCGGATACCTTAATGAGTGCCAACAAAGAGGTTCAGGTGGATGAAGTGCTAAAAAATATCGAGGTGGATATCCGTTATCTTTATGAGGAAGAGTACGAGATTCACTTTTCAATTGAAGAGGGGTTGGCGCTAGAGGGACTAGAAGAGCCTTTAAAAAGTGTTTTTACAAACCTAATCTCAAATGCTTTTCGTTATACCCCAAAAGGCGGTTGTGTCTCGGTTCGTTGGTATTCTGATGCGACAGGCAAGTATTTTGAAGTTGAGGATACGGGAATAGGCGTTCCAAACGAACTCTTAAGTCGCTTAACCGAGCGGTTTTATCGAGTGGACACCGCGCGTTCCCGAGAGAGTGGGGGGACTGGGTTAGGGTTGGCGATAGTAAAGCATGTGTTGGACAAACATGAATCGGAGCTTAAGGTACGGAGTCAGGTGGGTAAAGGCTCTGTTTTTAGTTGCCACTTTCAGCGGAGTTAACTGGGCAACGGTTCTGGTAGAGAGTATGACGTCATAAAGCTGTCATATTTGTGTCAAATTCCTGTTATGAAGCGTTGCTAGAATAGAACTCGATTTAGCATGAAACCGTTTTTTAAAGAAGCGCTTCTTCAGAGAGCTTTCGTAGAAAGGTCTCTTTAATATTAATATTTATTTGGAGTATAGGAATGAGAAATTCTAAACTGGTTATGGCGCTCGGAATTGCCGCAGCAACCATCGTAGCACCTACGTTGTCCAGTGCAAGCAGCACAGAGTTACCTGAGTATCAAAAAGTATCGGGTGTTTCAGGTCACTTATCTTCAGTGGGTTCGGATACGTTAGCGAACTTGATGACACTATGGGCCGAAGAGTTTAAACGTTACTATCCAAATGTAAATATTCAAATTCAAGCAGCAGGTTCTTCAACGGCTCCGCCAGCTTTAACGGAAGGGACTTCAAGTATTGGGCCAATGAGCCGTAAAATGAAGTCGAAAGAGCTTTCTATGTTTGAAAAAAAGCATGGTTATAAGCCAACCGCCATTGGTGTTGCCATTGATGCCTTAGCAGTTTATGTGCATAAAGATAACCCCATTGAAAAGTTGACCATTCCACAAGTGGATGCCATTTTTTCTTCTACCCGTAAGTGTGGTCTTAAAAATGATATTGCGACTTGGGGTGATGCGGGAGTTACAGGTAATTTGGCGAACAAAACTATTCAGATGTATGGTCGTAACTCTGTTTCAGGAACCTACGGTTTCTTTAAGAAGAAAGCCCTTTGTAAGGGGGATTATAAGTCTTCTGTGAATGAGCAACCCGGTTCTGCATCGGTGGTTCAATCGGTTTCAGCCTCTTTAAATGGAATTGGTTACTCAGGAATTGGTTATAAAACAGCGGGTGTTAAAATGCTGGCAATCGCCAAAAAATCGGGTGGCGAATATGTTAACGTTAATAAAGAAACAGCCATTAATGGAACCTATCCATTAGCGCGTATTTTATATGTTTACATTAATAAAGCGCCTAATAAACCATTGAATCCAGTGGTTAAAGAGTTCTTAACGCTTGTGCTTTCAAAACAAGGTCAAGCGGGAGTTGAAAAAGATGGCTACATTCCACTGCCGACTAAAGTAGCGGATAAATATTTGAAGTTGCTTAATAAGTAGACTGCTTCGTAACGTACTCTCCTAAGGAACCTCTGATTAAGTCTGGGTTGGTTTTATCCCCTAAAAAAACAATTCATGACTTGATCAGAGGCTTCCTAAGAACCCCAGTTTATCTGGGGTTTTTTTATGCCTGTCATAAACACAAGGATCATAATCGTTTTGAGTATAAAGGATTTGATTGGTTTTTTATTTGGGGGGAGGGGGCTAAAAATTAAGGTAAAAATTATGTTAAAATGCTCGCCCTTAATTTTTAATTATTGCTACACGGAAATACTATGTCTCAAGCTTCTCCCTTCACTGGTGGTTTATACGTTATTACTTATGGTTGTCAGATGAATGAATACGATTCGGATAAGATGGCCAGCTTGTTAGAAAAAACCCATGGTTTAAAGCTGGTGTCCGAGCCAGATGAAGCGGATGTTGTGTTGATGAACACCTGTTCGGTGCGTGAAAAAGCACAAGAGAAGGTGTTTTCAGAGTTGGGGCGCTGGTCTAAATGGAAAGCCAAAAAGCCCAACCGTATTATTGGCGTTGGGGGGTGCGTTGCCTCGCAAGAAGGTAAGGTGATTCGTCAGCGTGCACCGAGTGTCGATGTGATTTTTGGTCCGCAAACTTTGCACCGTTTGCCAGCGATGATTGATGAGGCATTGCGTGTGCGTGGTGATGATTCGGTGAAAAAGAAAAAGGCCGTCATTGACATCTCGTTTCCTGAAATTGAAAAATTTGATCACTTGCCAGAGCCAGAAGTAAACGGTGTATCGGCGATGGTGTCGGTCATGGAAGGCTGCTCTAAATATTGTACCTTTTGTGTGGTGCCGTACACCCGTGGTGAAGAGGTGAGCCGTCCGTTTGAAGACGTATTGCGTGAAGTGACGATATTGGCCGAGCAGGGCGTGCGAGAGGTGAATTTGCTTGGGCAAAATGTCAATGCGTATCGTGGTGAAATGGCCGATGGTGAAATTGCGGATTTAGCGGTGTTAATGCACGCCATACGCACCATCGATGGCATTGATCGAATTCGTTTTACCACCTCACACCCCAATGAAATGACGCAGAGTTTAATTGACTGTTATGCCGAAATTCCAGAGTTGGTGTCGCATTTGCACCTGCCTGTTCAGTCGGGTTCAGATCGCGTTTTGGCGATGATGAAGCGCAATCACATGGTCATTGAGTATAAATCGACCATTCGTAAAATCAGAGCATTACGCCCAGACCTATGTTTATCTGGCGATTTTATTATTGGATTCCCTGGCGAAACCGAGGATGATTTTCAACAGACATTAGCGTTGGTGGAGGAGCTGAATTACGATCGTTCGTTTAGCTTTGTTTACAGTGAGCGCCCAGGAACTCCTGCTGCGAGCTTTCCCGATGATACACCGTTAGAGAAGAAAAAACGTCGCCTGTTTATACTGCAAGAGTTGCTTAATAAGCAAACAGCGGCCATTGGTGAAGCGATGGTTGGTACCGTACAACGCGTATTGGTCGAGCGTTTGTCTAGAAAGTCGTTTGAGCAAGTGGCAGGACGTACCGAGAATAATCGAGTGGTCAATTTTGACGGCTCGCCAGAGCTAATTGGTCAATTTGTAGACGTTGAAATTACTGAAATGCTGAATAACTCATTGCAAGGTACGCTGGTGGCAACACCAGAGGCCGATAGGCATGTCGCGCCCCAAGCGTACTCACTGTAATGGGTATAAAAAAACACCCTGTAAAAATTCTTCCCCCCTCCTTTTTTTTCAAGGCATAGAGGTCGCTTTTGTCTGCATTAAATACCATCCAATTTAAACTCTTCCCTGAAGATAATGAACGCTTACAAAACTTAAGTGGTTGGCATCAAGAGCATTTTGAGCAAGTTGAGCTGGGGTTGGGCGTTGAAATTAATAGCCGTGGGTTTCAACTCTCGGTCACCGGATTAGCAGACCGAGTGGTTAAAGCGGAGCAGATCATTCGAGAGCTGTACGATGAAACCGCTCAGCAAACCCTAACACCCGATTTGGTTCATTTAATCCTGCATGAATTAGGTTTTGAACAGCCGCAACCCTTTACCCCAGAACAAGTGTTAGTCACCACGCGGCGTAAAAGCATTAAAACCCGTAACGCCAATCAAGCGCACTATTTAAACGCCATTAAACAGAACGATGTCAGTTTTGGTATTGGCCCTGCGGGTACGGGTAAAACCTATTTGGCGGTTGCCTGTGCGGTAGAGGCACTGGAAAGTGAGCAAGTTCGGCGCATTATTCTAACGCGCCCAGCGGTTGAAGCGGGGGAAAAGCTTGGGTTTTTACCTGGAGATTTAAGCCAAAAAGTAGACCCTTATTTACGCCCATTATTTGATGCGTTATTTGATATGCTCGGCTTTGAAACC